>JAKACF010000339.1 GCA_021821585.1 Actinomycetes bacterium | reverse complement strand
GTCACCCACCTCCCCGTGATGACGGCCGGCGAGGTCGACGAAATCATCGACGAGCTCGCCATCAACGCCACGGCGCTCGCCGAAGTGCGCCAGGGCGGCGCCGACATCGCCCACAAGCTGCTCGCCGAGCGGCTCGGGGCGCAGCGGGCCGCCGAGATCATGGCCGAGCTCGAGCACGTCGTCGCCGAGCACCCGCTCGGCTTCATGAACCAGATCGACCCCAGCCAGATCGTCGGGTTCCTCTCCGGCGAGCACCCCCAGATCCTCGCCCTCGTCCTCGCCCACCTCCAGCGGGACCACGCGGCGCGCATCGTCGAGCGCCTCGACGACGACCTGCGGACCGAGGTCGCCCGGCGGGTGGCGAAGATCGCCCCGCTGCCGCCCGAGGTGGTGCGCAAGGTGGGCGCCGACCTGGAGCTGCGCCTGTCGGCGTTCGTGCGCGCCGGCGGCACCACGACCGATGTCGAGGGCCTCTCGACGATCGTCGGCATCCTCACGAGCGCCGACCAGGCGACCGAGAAGCAGATCCTCTCCGACCTCGAGGAGCGCGACCCCGAGATGGCCGAGCGCATCCGGAACGAGATGTTCGTGTTCGAGGACGTCGTCAACCTCGACGACAAGACCCTCCAGACGGTCCTGCGCTCGGTCGTGCTGAAGAACGTGGCGCTCGCCTTGAAGGGCAAGCCGGCGCACGTCGTCGAGAAGTTCACCCGCAACATCTCCGAGCGCGCCGCCGAGGAGCTGGCCGAGGACATGGAGGCGCTCGGCCCGCAGCGCCTCTCGGTCGTCGAGGCCGCCGAGGCCGCCATCGTGAAGGCCGTCCGCAGCCTGGCCGACGCCGGCACCATCACCCTCGAGCGAGGCGACGATGAGCTCGTCGGCTGACCGCGCCCGGCGCGGCCGGGTCGTGCGCGGGGCCCTCGCCGAGGCGGCTCGTCCGACCGAGCCCGTGGTGACAGGTGGCGGTGACCTGCGGGCGCTCGCCCTCGAGCTGGCCGGGCGGCTCGGCGACCTCTCCCTCCCGGTCGACGGGGCCACCGAGCCGGAGGAGCGACCCGACCCGGTCGAGGTCGCCCGCGCCGAAGGGCGCGCCGCGGGCTACGCCGAGGGGCGAGCCGACGCCCTCGCCGAGCTCGAGGCGGCGCGCGCCCAAGCGCTCGCCGCTGCCGCCGAGCAGCTGGCCGAGGCCGCCAACGAGGCCGCCCGCACCCGCCAGGAGCTGGTCGCCGAGGTCACCGACGACGCCCTCGCCCTCACCTACGAGCTCGCCCGCACCCTGCTCGGCGACGGTGCCGTCGCCGCCTCGCTCCCACCGCGGGCCGCCGTCGAGAAGGCGCTCGCCCTCGCCCCGGAAGGGCGCGACCTGGTGGTGCGCATCTCGCCCGAGTCCGACCTCACCGTCGACGACCTCGTCGGCCTGTGCGACCCGGCGCGGGTCTCGATCGTCGCCGACGCCGCCGTGGAACCCGGCGGGTGCATCGTCGACGTCGGCGCCTGCCGCATCGACACCCAGATCTCGAGCGCCCTCGAGCGGGTCCGCCAGGTGCTCGACGACCGCCGCCGGTCCTCCGAGCCCCTCGAGGGCGACCTCGACGCGACCGAGGAGCGCGGCGCATGAGCGTCCTCGACTCGCCGGCACTGCGCCGCGCCCTCACCGAGGCCGCTGCCCTGCGCTGCACCGGGCGCGTCAGCCGCCTCGTCGGGCTGCGCCTCGAGGTCGAGGGGCTCGAGGCGGCCGTCTCCGACGCCGTCGTCGTGCACCGCCAGGACGGCTCCATCCTGCCCGCCGAGGTCGTCGCCCTCGAGGGCGACCGCCTCGCCTGCATGCCGCTCGGCCCGCTGCAGGGCGTCCGCTACGGCGACGTCGTCGAGGCGCTCGGGCGCCCGCTGCCGGTGCGCGTCGGCGAGGCCCTCCTCGGCCGGGTCCTCGACGGGCTCGGCAACCCGATCGACGACGGGCCGGCGCTGCCCCACCTCGAGCCGGTCGGCGTCGAGGCGGACCCGCCGCACCCGCTGAAGCGCGAGATGGTCACCCGCCAGCTCGGCCTCGGGGTACGCGCCCTCGACACCACCGTCCCCTGCGGTGTCGGCCAGCGCCTCGGCATCTTCGCCGGCTCCGGCGTCGGCAAGTCCAGCCTGCTGTCGATGATCACGCGGGGCACCGCCGCCCAGGTGTGCGTGCTCGCCCTGATCGGCGAGCGCGGCCGCGAGGTCTCCGAGTTCATCCACCGCGACCTCGGCCCGGAGGGGCTGGCCCGCTCCGTCGTCGTCGTCGCCACCTCCGACCAGCCGGCGCTCGTGCGCATCCGGGCCTCCTTCACCGCCACGCGCATCGCCGAGTGGTTCCGCGACCAGGGCGCCGACGTGCTCCTCCTCATGGACTCGCTCACCCGTTTCGCCATGGCCCAGCGCGAGGTCGGCCTCGCCGCCGGAGAGCCGCCGGCGACGCGCGGCTACCCGCCGTCGGTGTTCTCGCTCCTCCCGAAGCTCCTCGAGCGGGCCGGCGCCGCCGAGCGGGGGTCGATCACCGGCCTGTACACCGTGCTCGTCGAGGGCGACGACATGAACGAGCCCATCGCCGACGCCGCCCGCTCGATCCTCGACGGCCATCTCGTCCTCTCCCGCCGCCTGGCCACCGCCGGGCACTTCCCGAGCGTCGAGGTGCTCGAGTCGATCTCGCGCGTCGAGGGCGCCATCACCACCCCCGAGCAGCGCGCGCTCGTCCGCGAGCTACGCCGGTTGCTCGCCGCCCACCGCGACGCCCGTGACCTCATCGAGATCGGCGCCTACGCCCGCGGCACGAACCCCCTCGTCGACCGTGCCATCGACCTGAAGGACCTGATCGACGCCTTCCTGCGCCAGGAGATGAGCGCCACCGTTCCCCTCGGCGAGGCCTGGCGCAGCCTGTCCGCCCTGCTGGCCGACTCCGGCCTCGCCACCATCACCGACCTTGCGACCATGGAGGTGGCCTGATGCGCGGCTTCCAGTTCCGCCTGGCGACGGTGCTCCGGCTCCGCCGCGCCGAGGACGAGCGCGCACACCGGGCGCTCGTCGAGGCCAACGCCGTCCTCACCGCGCTGCTCCTCCGGCGCGACGAGGAGGCACGGCGCACCGGCGAGCTCGTGCGCCGCGCCGAGGCCACCGACGCGCCGGCCCTCCTCGCCGAGCGCCACGACGCCGAGGTCGCCCTGGCCCAGCTCGGGGAGGCCGACCGCCGCGTCGCCGAGGCGGCCGGCGCGGCGGCGCTCGCCCAGGTCACCTGGGTGC
>JAKACF010000338.1 GCA_021821585.1 Actinomycetes bacterium | reverse complement strand
GCGGCAGGTGACCGAACGGCTGAAGGCAGGGCCGCCGCGCGCTGCGTAGTGCCAGCTGCCGCAGCGTCGGAGACGACAGAGCCTGACCGAGCTCAGCCTCGACGGGCTCGGAGAGATCCTCACGAACCGAGCCCGGAAGGCCCCGGGCAGATGGCCGAAGAGCTGAGGCACTCGGCAACTGCGAGCTGCGCGCCGTCGCCGGGCGGCGGGCGTGGGTCCGGGTGGAGCAGTCCCTGCCCGCTCAGGCCGAGGTCGGCATCCAGCCCGGGCGGCTCGCCTCGTAGGCGTCGATGTGCGACAGGTGCTGGAGGGTGAGGCCGATGTCGTCCAGTCCCTCGATCAGGCGGTGGCGGGCGTCGTCGTCGAGGCGGAAGGGGCCCTCGATCCCGGCGGCCGGCACCTCGACGAGGCGGCGCTCGACGTCGACGATGACCTCGAGGCCGGGGTCGGCCTTCAGGGCCTCCATGAGGGCGGTGGCGAGCTCGGGCGAGACCTCGGCCGGGACGAGGCCGGTCTTCGTCGCGTTGTTGCGGAAGATGTCGCCGAAGCGCGAGCTCACGACGGCCTCGAAGCCGTAGTCGGTGAGCGCCCAGACGGCGTGCTCGCGCGACGACCCGGTCCCGAAGTTCGGCCCGGCGACGAGGATGCGGGCGCCGGCGTGCTCGGGATGGTTGAGGACGAAGGACGGGTCGTCCCGCCACTCGGCGAACAGCCCGGCTCCGAATCCGGTCCGCTCGACCCGCTTCAGCCACTCGCTCGGGATGATCTGGTCCGTGTCGACGTCGGAGCGGTCGAGGGGGACCGCCCTGCCGCTCACCAGGCGTACCGGCTGCACGTCGTCCTCCTCCTAGGCCCCGAGGTCGCCGGGGGTGGCGAAGCGCCCGAGCACCGCCGTGGCGGCGGCGACCTCCGGTGAGACGAGGTGGGTCCTGCCGCCGCGGCCCTGGCGACCCTCGAAGTTCCGGTTCGAGGTCGAGGCGCAGCGCTCGCCGGGGGAGAGCTGGTCGGGGTTCATCCCGAGGCACATCGAGCAGCCGCTGTCGCGCCACTCGAAGCCGGCCTTGGTGAACACGACGTCGAGGCCTTCCGCCTCGGCCTGGCGGCGCACCCGGCGTGATCCCGGGACGACGAGCGCCCGCAGCCCCCGTCTCACCTGCCGGCCCTCCACGACGGCGGCGGCGGCGCGCAGGTCCTCGATGCGGGAGTTCGTGCAGGAGCCGATGAAGACGGTGTCGACGGGGATCTCCGACATGGCCGTCCCGGCCGAGAGCCCCATGTAGGCGAGTGCCCGGGCGGCCGCCTCGCGCTCGGCGGGCGTGGCGAGGCGGTCGGGGTCGGGGACCTCGCCGGTGATCGGCACCACCTGGGCCGGGTTGGTCCCCCAGGTGACGTAGGGCGCCAACCTCGAGACGTCGAGGCGGATCTCGGTGTCGAAGCGGGCACCCTCGTCGGTGGCGAGCTCCCGCCAGGCGCCGACCGCCTCCTCGAAGTCCGTGCCCTTCGGGGCGTGCGGGCGTCCCTCGAGGTAGGCGAAGGTGGTCTCGTCGGGGGCGATCATGCCGGCGCGGGCGCCGGCCTCGATCGACATGTTGCAGACCGTCATCCGCCCCTCCATGGAGAGCGAGGTGATCGCGTCTCCCCGGTACTCGACGACGTGCCCCACCCCGCCCGTCGTGCCGAGCCGGCCGACGATGGCGAGGACGAGGTCCTTCGCGCCGACCCCGGCCGGCGGCGTTCCCTCCAAGGTGACCGACATCGTCTTCGGGCGGCGCTGGGGGAGCGTCTGGGTCGCGAGCACGTGCTCGACCTCCGAGGTCCCGATCCCGAAGGCGAGGGCGCCGAAGGCGCCGTGGGTCGAGGTGTGGCTGTCGCCGCAGACGATCGTCATGCCCGGCTGGGTGAGGCCCTGCTCTGGTCCGATGACATGCACGATGCCCTGGTTGTCGTCCCCCATCGGCCAGCAGGTGATGCCGAACTCCCGGCAGTTCTCCTCGAGCGCCTCGAGCTGGCGCCGGGAGGTGGCGTCGAGGACGGGGATGCCGCCCCGGGCGGTGGCGGCGCCTGCGGGATCGGCGGCCGGGTCCCATCCGGCCGGGGCGGCGGTCGGGACGTTGTGGTCGGCCGTCGCCACCGTGAGGTCGGGGCGCCGCACGGGCCGTCCCGCCATCCGCAGGCCGTCGAAGGCCTGGGGCGAGGTGACCTCGTGGACGAGGTGGAGGTCGATGTAGAGCAGGTCGGGCTCGCCCGCCCCGTCGCCCTCCCGGACGAGGTGGCGCTCCCAGACCTTGTCGGCGAGCGTCCGTGGGCCGGTCATGCGACCGAGACGATCTCGACGCGCAGCATCCCGCTCGGCGCCTCGTACTCGACCGTCTCGCCCGGCCCGTGCCCGACGAGCGCCTGGCCGAGGGGGGAGCCGGGGGAGATGACGGCCACGCCCTCGCGGCGCTCCTCGATCGACCCGACGAAGTAGCGCTCGGTGTCGTCGTCGCCGTCGTAGCGGATCTCCACCTCGACCCCGGGCTCGACGACCTCGGCGGCGACCTCCTCCCGCTCGACGATGACGGCGCTCTCGAGCATCGCCTGGAGCTGGCGGATGCGGGCCTCCATCTTGCCCTGGGCGTCCTTGGCGGCGTGGTAGTCGCCGTTCTCGGAGAGGTCGCCGAGGGCGCGGGCCGCCTCGATCTGGCGGGCGATCTCCACCCGGCCCCTCGTCGTCAGGTCCTCGAGCTCGGCCGTGAGCCGGGCGTGCGTCTCAGGCGTCAGCTGGGTCTCGGTCATCGGACTCAGGGTACCGGCTGGCCGCACCGCCTCCAGAAAGCCTGCGGGCCGGACCGGCGCCGCCGGGAGCGGGTCGCCCCTCGTCAGGGCGGCGACGGGCGAGTAACCTCCGGCCCATGCGGGCAGGTTGGGCGGCGCCGCGCCTCTGGCGGCTCCTCCTCGGTGGGCTGGCGGTGGCGGCCGTACCTGCGAGCACGGCCGCGGGCGCACCGGCGCACCTGAGGGCGACGGGCACACGGGTCCAGCCCGCCGTGCCGCTTCGGACGGCCCGGGGCATCCTGCCGCCGAAGAACCCCTCCCGCAGCCTCTTCCCGAAGCCGGACTTCCTCTCGGCCTCGAGCTGCGTGGGTGGGAAGGACACGGCGACCTGCAACAAGGTGGTGCTCTCGGCGGTGAAGCGGGCCCGCTCGCTCCTGGAGGGGCTCGGGCCGATGGCCGTCTACCTGCCCGGCTACGAGAAGCTCTCCCGCATCGAGCAGCTCTTCGTGACGGCGAACCTCGAGCGGC
>JAKACF010000337.1 GCA_021821585.1 Actinomycetes bacterium | reverse complement strand
TACCGCCAGCTGTCGCTCCTGCTCCGGCGCCCGCCGGGGCGTGAGGCCTACCCGGGCGACGTCTTCTACCTGCACAGCCGCCTGCTCGAGCGGGCCGCCAAGCTCTCCGACGAGATGGGCGGCGGCTCGCTCACCGCCCTGCCGATCATCGAGACCAAGGCCGGCGACATCTCGGCCTACATCCCGACCAACGTCATCTCGATCACCGACGGCCAGGTCTTCCTCGAGACCGACCTCTTCTACTCGGGCGTCCGCCCGGCGATCAACGTCGGCAACTCGGTCTCCCGGGTGGGGGGCGCGGCCCAGGTGAAGGCGATGCGCGCCGTGGCCGGAACCTTGAAGATCGACCTGGCGCAGTTCCGTGACCTCGAGGCCTTCGCCACCTTCGGCTCCGAGCTCGACAAGGCATCCCAGGCCCAGCTCGACCGGGGCTACCGGCTCACCGAGCTGTTGAAGCAGGGGCTCAACGAGCCGCTGCCGATCGAGGAGCAGGTCATCGTGATCTACGCCGGCACCCGTGGCCACCTCGACGACATCGCCGTCGACGACGTCCGCCGCTTCGAACGGGAGCTCCGGGCCCACTTCCGTGCCAAGCACGCCGACCTGCTCGAGCAGATCCGCACGACGGGCAACCTGCCCGACACCGACGCCCTCGACCGGGCGATCGAGGAGCTGAAGGCGGGCTTCGCCCCGGCCGCCGGCTCGGCGGGGGCGGAGACGGCGGCCGCCGAGGGGGAGGCGGGCTAGCGCCATGGCCGGTGGTCAGGAGCGGGTCCTCCGCAGGCGGATCCGCAGCGTCCAGGCGACGAAGAAGATCACCCGGGCGATGGAGCTCATCGCCGCCTCGCAGATGGTGCGCGCCCAGAGCCGGATCGCCGGGTCCAAGCCGTACCTCGACGGCATCGAGCGCGTCCTCATCGACGTGGCTGCCGACGGCACGGCGCCCGAGCGGCTCATCGACGTCCCCGAGTCACCGGAGAACGTCGCCGTCGTCGTCATGGTCTCCGACCGGGGCCTGTGCGGCGGCTACAACGCCTTCGTGCTGCGTGCCGCCGACCGCCTGATGCGGACCGGGGAGGGTGCCGGGCGCTCCTACCGGCTGGTCGGGGTCGGCAAGAAGGCCGCCGGCTACTTCCGCTTCCGCGGGCGCCAGCTCGACGAGACCTTCGCGATGGGTGACCGTCCGAGCTACGAGGACGCCCGGCGGATCGCGGCGACGGTCGTCCCGGCGTTCATGGCCGGTGAGCTCGACCTCGTCCAGCTCGTCTCGACCCGCTTCATCTCCTCGGGCACCCAGGTGGTCGAGACCCGCCAGCTGCTCCCTCTCGTGCCGCCGAGCGGTACCCCGCTCGCCGGCTCGTCCGCAGCGCCCGAGTCCGGGCGCCGGACGGGGGTCCCGCCCTCGGACGGAGGCGTGGCGGCCACCGCCGGTGCCGTCTCCGAGGGCGAGAGCGCCACGGGGCGCAGCGGCTACTTCGAGTACGAGCCGGAGCCCGAAGAGCTGTTGTCGCTGCTCGTTCCGAGGTACGCCGAAGCAGCCCTGTACGGCGCCCTGCTCGAGGCGTCGGCCTCCGAGCACGTCGCACGTCAGCGCGCCATGTCGGCGGCGAGCGAGAACGCCGACGACCTCATCACGAGCCTCCGCCGTGTGATGAACCGGGCCCGTCAGGACGCCATCACCACCGAGATCATGGAGATCGTCGGCGGCGCCGAGGCGCTCCGCCAGGGCGCGCACCGCGAGTCCGCACCGCCACGACCAGACATCGACGCCGAGGAGCAAATCGCATGACCAGTACCCTCTCCAACGAGCAGCAGGCGGCCGGACGGCGCCTCGAGGACGGCCGCGTCGTCGCCATCGCCGGACCGGTGGTCGATGTCGAGTTCCCGCCGCACAGCCTGCCGGAGATCAACCACGCCATCGAGATCCCCCTCACCGTCGACGGGGTGGAGACGGTCGTCCCGGCCGAGGTGGCCCAGCAGATCGGCGAGGGGCGGGTACGGGCGGTCTGCCTGAAGCCGACCGACGGACTCGCCCGTGGCGCCCTCGTCCACAACACCGGCCGCGGCATCACCGTCCCGGTCGGCGACGCGGTGCTCGGCCATGTCTTCAACGTCACCGGCCAGCCGCTCGACACCGACGACATCGGCACCCCCGACGACGTCTGGGAGATCCACCGCGAGGCGCCACCGTTCGACACGCTCGAGCCGAAGCGCCAGGTGTTCGAGACCGGCATCAAGGTCATCGACCTCCTCGAGCCCTACGTCCAGGGCGGGAAGATCGGCCTGTTCGGCGGAGCCGGGGTCGGCAAGACGGTGCTCATCACCGAGATGATCCGCCGGGTGGCCCAGGAGCACGGCGGCGTCTCGGTCTTCGCCGGCGTCGGCGAGCGGACCCGTGAGGGCACCGACCTCTGGCTCGAGATGCAGGAGTCGGGCGTCATCGAGAAGGCGGTCCTCGTCTACGGCCAGATGGACGAGCCGCCCGGCGTCCGGCTGCGGGTCGCCCTGTCGGCCCTCACGATGGCGGAGTACTTCCGCGACGTGAAGAACCAGGACGTGCTCTTGTTCGTTGACAACATCTTCCGCTTCGTCCAGGCGGGTTCGGAGGTGTCCACCCTGCTCGGCCGGATGCCGTCGGCCGTCGGCTACCAGCCGACGCTGGCCGACGAGATGGGCGAGCTGCAGGAGCGGATCACCTCGACGAGGGGCCACTCGATCACCTCGCTGCAGGCCGTCTACGTCCCCGCCGACGACTACACCGACCCGGCACCGTTCACGACCTTCACCCACCTCGACGCCACGACCGAGCTCTCCCGCCAGATCGCGGCGCTCGGCATCTTCCCGGCCGTGGACCCGCTCGCCTCGACGAGCAACATCCTCGCCCCCGAGGTGGTGGGCGAGCGCCACTACCAGTGCGCCCGCCAGGTGCAGGCCGTGCTCCAGCGTTTCCGGGAGCTGCAGGACATCATCGCCATCCTCGGACTCGACGAGCTCTCCGAGGAGGACCGGATCACGGTCAACCGGGCCCGCAAGATCCAGCGCTTCCTCTCCCAGCCGATGTACGTCGCCGAGGTCTTCACCTCCATCCCGGGCGTCACGGTCCCGGTGGAGGAGACCGTCCGCTCCTTCGAGGCCCTCCTCGGCGGCGACCTCGACGACGTCCCCGAGCAGGCGTTCTTGAACGTCGGCGGCGTCGACGACGTGTACAAGAAGGCGAAGGAGCTCTCCTAGTGCCGACCCATGCCGAGCTCGTCACGCCCGAGCGCGTCCTCTACTCGGGCGAGGCGGCGT
>JAKACF010000336.1 GCA_021821585.1 Actinomycetes bacterium | reverse complement strand
CCCAGGAGCGGGCGAGCGCCAGTTCCTCTCGCGAGACCGTCAGCGGGATCATCACCTCGACGACCGGGTGGCCGCCTGCCCTCGCCCGCGTGACGG
This sequence comes from Actinomycetes bacterium, assembly GCA_021821585.1. Taxonomy (GTDB): domain Bacteria; phylum Actinomycetota; class Acidimicrobiia; order Acidimicrobiales; family Bog-793; genus JAKACF01. The sequence continues at coordinate 3,201 of JAKACF010000336.1, read as the reverse complement.
CGGCCTCCATGAGGGCGCGCACCTGCATGGCGTACAGCCCCGGCTTCAGCACCCCGAGGCGGACGCCGCGGGTCCCGAGCATCGGGTTGGCCTCCCGCCAGGCCTTCGCCGCTTCGAGGAGGCGCTCCTCCTCGGCGCTCAGGCCCTGGCGGGCCTCCTTCACGAGGAGCGACTCGACGTCGGGGAGGAACTCGTGCAGCGGGGGGTCGAGCAGGCGGACGACGACGGGGAGGGAGTCCATGGCCTCGAGGATCTGCACGAAGTCGTCACGCTGGGCGACCCGCAGCTCCTCGAGGGCGGCCTCCTCCTCGGCCGACCCCTCCGCCAGGATCATCCGCCGGACGATCGGGAGGCGGTCCTCGGCGAGGAACATGTGCTCGGTGCGGCAGAGACCGATCCCCTCGGCGCCGAGGCGCCGGGCGTTCTCGGCGTCCGGGCCGTTGTCGGCGTTCGCCCGCACCCCGAGGCGGTCCCCCCTCACCTCGTCGGCCCAGGACAGGATCCGGGAGAGCTCCTCGGGCGGCTCGGCGGCCGTCAGCTCCACCTCGCCGGCGACGACGATGCCGGTGGTGCCGTCGATCGAGATGACGTCCCCCTCGGCCACGGTCGTCCCGCCGATCGAGAAGGTCTTCGCGCCGGCGTTGATCCGCACCTGTTCGGCGCCGACGACGGCCGGCTTGCCCCAGCCGCGGGCGACGACCGCCGCGTGGGAGACGAGGCCACCCCGGGCCGTGAGGATGCCCTCGGCGGCCAGCATGCCGTGGACGTCCTCCGGGCTCGTCTCGTTGCGGACGAGGATGACCTTCTCGCCGGCGGCCGCCTTCTCGGCCGCCTCGTCGGCGGTGAAGACGACGGCGCCGACCGCGGCCCCGGGCGAGGCGCCGAGGCCCTTGGTGAGCGGTGTCACCGAGATGTCCTTGAACTGCGGGTGGAGGACCTGGTCGATGTGCTCGGCGGTGATCCGCCCGATCGCCTCCTCGTGGCTGAGCGCGATGACCTCGTCGTCGACCATGTCGACCGCCATCCGCAGGGCGGCCCGCCCCGTTCGCTTGCCGACCCGGGTCTGCAGCATCCAGAGCTTGCCCTGCTCGATGGTGAACTCGGTGTCGCACATGTCCCGGTAGTGGGCCTCGAGCCGGGCGAAGATCTCCATCAGCTCGCGGTAGATGTCCGGAAAGCGCTCGCCGAGGGCCGAGAGCGGCTCGGTGTTGCGGATGCCGGCCACGACGTCCTCGCCCTGGGCGTTCACGAGGAAGTCGCCGTAGGCGCCCTGGGCACCCGTCGCCGGGTCGCGGGTGAAGCCGACTCCCGTCCCCGAGCGGTCGTCGCGGTTGCCGAAGACCATCGCCTGGACGTTGACGGCCGTACCGAGGTCGTGCGGGATCCGCTCGCGGACGCGGTAGGCGACGGCCCGGGCGCCGTTCCAGGAGCTGAAGACCGCCTCGATGGCGCCGCGGAGCTGGTCCTCTGGAGCCTGGGGGAAGGGGCTGCCGGTCTTGTCGGCCACGACCTCCTTCAGCTCCTCGACGAGCTCGCGAAGGGCGGCGGCGGGGATCTCGGCGTCGGTCTTCACCCCGGCCGCCTCGCGTGCCCGCTCGAGCGGCTCGTCGAGCGCCTCCCCGGAGATGCCGAGGACGATCCGGCCGTACATCTGGACGAAGCGGCGGTAGGAGTCGTAGGCGAAGCGCTCGTCGCTCGTCTGCTTGGCGAGCCCCTCGACGGACTCGTCGTTGAGGCCGAGGTTGAGGACGGTGTCCATCATCCCCGGCATGGAGAACTTGGCGCCCGAGCGCACCGAGACGAGGAGCGGCTCGGCCGGGTCGCCGAGGCGGCGCCCCATGCGCTCCTGCAGCCGCTCGAGGTGCTCGGCCACCTCGTCGCCGAGGCCCTCCGGCCAGCCGTCCTCGATGTAGGCACGGCAGGCGTCGGTCGAGATGGTGAAGCCGTGGGGGACCGGCAGGCCGAGCACCGACGTCATCTCGGCCAGGTTCGCCCCCTTGCCACCGAGGAGGTCCTTCATCTCCATCGGCGGGTGCGGGTGGGAGTGGTCGAAGTCGTAGACGAAACCCATCGTGTTCTCCTACTGGTCGAGTCGCGTCCGAGCCTAACGACCCTGCAGAGGGGCGAAAAAACCGCCCCGCCGGCGGCGGGGTGACCCGGTCGCCGAGCTAGCGGACGGCGTCGAAGCGCTCGCGCAGGTGCGCCGCCACCTCGTCGACCGGCAGGCGCACCTGTTCGGTCGAGTCCCGCTCGCGGACGGTGACGGCGTGGTCCTCGAGGGAGTCGAAGTCGATCGTGACGCAGTAGGGCGTGCCGATCTCGTCCTGGCGCCGGTAGCGCCGGCCGATGGCCTGGGTCTCGTCGTAGTCGCAGGTGAAGTGCCGCTGCAGCAGGTGGAGCACCTCCCGGGCGAGGGGGGTGAGCGTCTCCTTGCGCGAGAGCGGCAGGACTGCCACCTGGTAGGGGGCGATGAGGGGGTGCAGCCGGAGCACCGTCCGCTTCTCGCCTGCCACCTCGTCCTCGTCGTAGGCGGCGAGCAGGAAGGCCATCGCGGTGCGGGTGAGCCCGGCCGCCGGCTCGATGGCATGGGGCATGTAGTGCTCCCCGCTCGCCTGGTCGAAGTACTCGAGGCGCACCCCCGAGTGCTCGGAGTGGGCGCGAAGGTCGTAGTCGGTGCGGTTGGCGACGCCCTCGAGCTCGCCCCAGCCCCACGGGAAGAGGAACTCGACGTCCGCCGTCCCGGCCGAGTAGTGCGAGAGCTCCTCGGGGTCGTGGTGGCGCAGGCGCAGCATCGAGTCGGGGATGCCGTAGCGGCGGTACCAGCTGAGCCGCTCGCCGCACCAGTACTCGAACCACTTCTGGCCCTCGTCGGGCGGGACGAAGAACTCCATCTCCATCTGCTCGAACTCTCGGGTGCGGAAGACGAAGTTGCCCGGTGTGATCTCGTTGCGGAACGACCGGCCGGTCTGGGCGATGCCGAAGGGGGGGCGCTTACGCGTCGTCTGCAGCACGTTCAGGAAGTTGACGAACATGCCCTGGGCGGTCTCGGGCCGGAGGTAGGCGACCGAGGCGTCCTCCTCGACCGGGCCGACGAAGGTCTTGAACATGAGGTTGAACGGCCGCGCCTCGGTGAGGTCGCGCGAGCCGCACTTCGGGCAGGTCTCGCCGATCTGGTCGGCCCGCCACCGCTCCTTGCAGTTG
>JAKACF010000335.1 GCA_021821585.1 Actinomycetes bacterium | reverse complement strand
TGGAGGCACTCCCGTTCGCACGACTCTGCATCAACTGCAAGAGCGGGGGCCTCTCGCGCCGTTGAGCCCGAGGGGCGCCGAGCGCGCCCGCCGGCGGCGTCTCGTGCTGGCCGGTCTCGTCGCGGCCGTCGTGGTGGTCGCCGACCAGGTGACCAAGTCGCTCGCCGTCGCCCACCTGCGCCACCACGAGGTGCACCTCATCGGCCCGCTCGCCTTCCGCCTCGAGTACAACAGCGGGGCCGCCTTCTCGATCGGCACCGGTCTCACGGGGCCGATCATCGTCGTGGCGGTCGTCCTCGTGGCGGCGGTCGTCTGGTTCGCCCGCCGGGTCCCGACGACGCCGGCCGCCGTCGCCGTCGGCCTCGTCCTCGGGGGCGCGGTCGGCAACCTCGCCGACCGCCTCTTCCGCTCGAACCACGGCGCCGTCATCGACTTCATCTACACCCGCTACTGGCCGACGTTCAACGTGGCCGACGCCTCCATCGTCTGCGGCTGCATCCTGCTCGCCTGGACGCTCTTGCGTTCCTCCTCCCCGTCGCGGCGCCAGGCCGGGGAGGAGTGAGGGTGGAGGAGGACCTCGCCTCGGGCGTCGTCGTGCCGGGCGCCCTCGCCGGCATGCGGCTCGACCGGGCGGTCGCCCTTCTGACCGACCTCAGCCGGGCGGAGGCGGGCCGCCTCGTCGACGAGGGGGCGGTCCTCCTGGGCGGCCGGCCCGTCACCGAGCGGTCGCGGCGGGTGAGGGCGGACGAGCGCCTCTCGGTCGACGGCGCCCGCCTCGCCGAGGCCGCCTCGCCCCCGCCGCCCCCCGTGGCGGTGGAGCCGGTGCCCTTCGAGGTGGTCTACGAGGACTCCGAGCTCATCGTCGTGGACAAGCCGGCCGGGGTGGTGGTCCACCCGGGCGCCGGGCACCGCCTCGACACCCTCGTCGCCGGCCTGCTCGCCCGCTACCCCGAGCTCGCCGCCCTCCCGGGCGAGGGGGCCGGCGCGACCGAGCGGCCCGGCATCGTCCACCGCCTCGACAAGGACACCTCGGGCCTGCTCGTCGTGGCGCGCACCGCCTCGTCGTACCGGTCCCTCGTCGGGCAGCTGAAGCGGCGCTCGATGGGGCGGGGATACCTCGCCGTCGTCGTCGGGCACCTCGGGGCGCCCGCCGGCGTGGTCGACGCGCCCATCGGCCGCTCGCCGGAGGACCCGACGGTGATGGCCGTCTCGGGGGCGGGACGAGAGGCGCGCACCGCCTACCGGGTGCTCCGGCGGGCCTGTGAGCCGCTCGAGGCGACCGTCATCGAGGCGACCCTCGAGACCGGGCGCACCCACCAGATCCGGGTCCACCTCGCCGCCATCGGCCACCCGGTGCTCGGCGACCGCCGCTACGGCGGGGCGAGGGGAGCGATGCCGCTTCGCCGGCCCATGCTGCATGCCGCCCGGCTCGAGCTCGAGCACCCGGCGACGGGCGAGCGGCTCGTGTTCGAGGCGGAGCCGCCGGAGGACCTGCGCGAGGTGCTGGCGAGCCTCTCGTGAGGCTCAGGCGGCGCTGTTGACGCCCTCGACCTCGGGCTGCTCGGCGAGGAACTGGAGCGCCGAGGCCTCGATCCGCCGCACGCGGCGCACCCCGATGCCGAGCGCCCGGGCGGTCGCCTCGAGCGAGGCGGGGGAGGAGCCGTCGAGACCGAAGCGGAGCCGGACGACGGACTGCTCGAGCTCGGGCAGCCGGTCGATGGCCGCCTCGAGCCGGCCGAGGCTGATCGAGTGGACGACGTCGTCCTCGAAGGGGATGTCGTCGGCCGCCACGACGTCGCCGAGGGTGGCGGTCGCCTCGCTCGTGAGCGGCTGGTCGAGGCTCGCCACCACGCGGGGCAGCCTCGCCTGGTCCGGGTCGGCCTCGAGCTCGGCGGCGAGGGCGTCCTCGGGCAGGCGGATCGCCCGCCCCTTGGACTGGACGGCCCGCTGCAGGGCCTGGCGGATCCACCAGGTGGCGTAGGTCGAGAACCGGAACCCCTTGCGCCAGTCGAACTTCTCGACGGCCCGCATCAGGCCGAAGGTGCCCTCCTGGACGAGGTCGACGAGGTCGACGCCCCGACCCTGGTAGCGCCGGGCCCAGTGGACGACGAGGCGGAGGTTCGAGCCGATCATCCGCTCGCGGGCCTCTTCGTCACCGTGCTCGATCCGCTTGGCGAGCTCCACCTGTGCGTCTGCGCTGAGCAGGGGGTACTTGCCGAGGTCGTCGAGGAAGAGGCGCATCAGGTCGGGCGCGGTCCCACTGCGGTCGCCGACCGAGCGCTGCTCGGTGCTCTCCGTCGAGGAGGCGTATTCAGTCGTCGAGTTGGCGGGAATGGTCCCAGCTCCCTTCACTCATGCTCAGGACCTGCAACGCCGCATGGCCCCCAGACATTCCTGGCGCCACCCGGCCTGTCGAGCCGGCCCGATAGCGTCGCTGCCGTGTCCCCCGCACGTGCTCGTTCGTTCCCTCTCACCCCACATCGCGTCCTTCTCGTTCGCCACGGCGCAACCGAGTGGAGCCGGAGTGGGCGTCACACCGGCAGGACGGATCTACCCCTGCTCGCGGAGGGGGAAACGGAGGCCAGGGGCCTTCACAGCAAACTCTCAGCTCTGCTCGGGGGCCGCCGCCCCGGCCTCGTGCTCTCGAGCCCCCTCTCCCGGGCGGTCGAGACCTGCCGGCTCGCCGGGTTCGGCGACGAGATGGAGGTCGTCGAGGCGCTCTCGGAGTGGGACTACGGAGTCTACGAGGGCCGGACGACCGATCAGATCAGGGCCGACCGGCCCGGCTGGGAGCTGTTCCGCGACGGCTGCCCAGGCGGCGAGAGCCTCACCGAGGTCGCCGGGCGTGTCGGGCCGCTCATCGAGCGGCTCCGGGCCGACGCCGCCCTCGACGGCGCTCCGGTCCTCGTCTTCGCCCACGGGCACGTCCTGAGGGTGATGACGGCCCTCTGGGCCGCCTTCGGCGCCGAGGCGGGAAGGGCGCTCCCCTTCGAGACGGGCAAGGTCGGCGTGCTCGGGTGGTCGCACACCGACCCGGCGCTCGTCGCCTGGAACCTCTGAGGGCGCCTCAGGCGAGCGGGCCGACGGGCTGGAGGACGTTGCCCCTCGCCCGCTCGACCATGTCGGCGAGGGTGAACGAGTCGAGGTGCTGGCGCATGTGCTCGCCCACCTCGGACCAGACGCTCAACAGGACGCACTGACCCTCGTGGTCGCAGGCGCCGTTCTCGTGCGGGGCGCCGAAGTCGCCGACCACGATCGGCCCGTCGACGGCGGCCACGATCTGGCCGAGCGTGATCTCGCCCG
>JAKACF010000020.1 GCA_021821585.1 Actinomycetes bacterium | reverse complement strand
CGCCTCGTGGCGAGCCTCGCCTGGCAGCTCCGCCACCGCGGCGGGGGATGGGGCCTCGCCGCCATGTGCATCGGGGTCGGGCAGGGCATCGCCGTCGTGCTCCGGGCCTGAGGGCCGCGGCCACGAGCGTGGGCGTTGGCGTTGGCACCTCGGTCCGGCCGAGTGCGGAGGGGACCACCGTCGGGGGCCTCAGGTGACGAGCGCCGAGCCGTTCGTCGTCATGGCCAAGCCGACCGGACCGATCTGCAACCTCGACTGCGCCTACTGCTACTACCTCGGAACGACCGACCTGTTCCCGGCCGGCGAGCGGTACCGGATGCGCGACGAGACCCTGGAGGCCTACGTCCGCTCCTTCATCGAGGCGGCCCCCGGCCCGACCGTCCACTTCGTGTGGCACGGCGGTGAGCCCACGCTGGCGGGCCGGCACTTCTACCACAAGGCCCTCGAGCTCCAGCGCTACCACCTCCCCAAGGGCTGGTCCTGTCTCAACAGCCTCCAGACCAACGGGACCCTGCTCGACGACGACTGGTGCGCCTTCCTGGCCGAGCACCACTTCGCCGTGGGGATCTCGATCGACGGCCCGGCCGCCCTCCACGACGCCTCCCGGCCCGACCGGCACGGGGGGGCCACCCACGCCCGGGCGATGCGGGGCTACCGGCTGCTCCGCGAGCACGGGATCGACCCCGACGTGCTCTGCACCCTGAACGCCGTCAACGTGCACCATCCCCGTGAGGTCTACCGGTTCTTCCTCGGCGAGCGGATCCGTTGGCTCCAGCTCCTCCCGGTCGTGCAGCGACAACCCTCCGGAGCCGTCTCCGACCGCTCGGTCCCCCCCGAGGCCATGGGCGCCTTCCTGTGCACTGTGTTCGACGAGTGGGTCCGCCACGATGTCGACCGGATCGGGGTCCAGGTCTTCCTCGAGTCCCTCTCGGTCCTCTCGGGCGGGCAGGCGTCGCTGTGCACCATGGCGGAGACCTGTGGTCGGGCCCTCGCCCTCGAGCACGACGGGGGGGTCTACGCCTGCGACCACTTCGTCGATCCCGCCCACCGTCTCGGGGACGTGGGCCAACACGGCCTCGCCGCCCCCCTCGCGTCCCCCGAGCAGGCGGGCTTCGGGGCCGCCAAGTCCAGCGGGCTGACGGCGACCTGCCGGGACTGCCCGGTCAGGCGCCTCTGCCAGGGCGGCTGTCCCAAGGACCGGTTTGCCACAGCGCCTGACGGGGAGCCTGGCCACAACTACCTGTGCCTCGGCTACCTCCGCTTCTTCATCCACGCCACCCCCTACCTGGAGCAGATGGCCCACCTCCTCCGACGGGGACGGCCCTTGGCCGCCATCATGGGCGAGCTGGCCAGCGCCGAGCGCGCGGCGGAGGCACCGTGGCGTCTGGCCAGGCGCAACGACCCCTGCCCGTGCGGGAGCGGGCGCAAGCTCAAGCAGTGCTGCCTCGGGGTCCACCGACGCCGGTAGGCCGTCCGGGGCTCGGGCTACGGCTCGGGATAGGAGAAGAACCCGCGGTGGCACTTGCGGCCGAGCTCGCCTCGCGCCACCTTCTCCCGGAGCAGGCTCGGTGCCTCGAAGCGCTCGCCGAGGAGGGGGCGGAGGTAGTCGGCGACGGCGAGGCGCACGTCGAGGCCGACGAGGTCGGTCAAGTGGAGCGGCCCGACCGGGTGCTTGTAGCCGAGCGTCATCGCCCGGTCGATGTCCTCGGGCGTGGCAACCTGCTCCTCGAGCATCCGGATCGCCTCGAGGCCGAGGAGCACCCCGAGCCGGCTCGTGGCGAACCCTGGCGAGTCCCGCACCACGATGGCCTGCTTGCCGAGGGGCTCGACGAGGGACCTTGCCCGCTCCACGGTGGCCGGGGTGGTGGTGGCGCCCACCACGATCTCGACGAGCAGGCTCGCGGGCACGGGATTGAAGAAGTGGAGGCCGACGAAGCGGCCCGGACGGGCGAGGCCAGCCGCGAGCTCGCCGATGGCGATGCTGCTCGTGTTGGTCGCCAGCAGCGCCTCCTCCGGGACGACGCGCTCCAAGAGGGCGAGGACCTCGAGCTTGAGCGGGACCATCTCCGGCACCGCCTCGATCGCCACCGCGACGTCCTCGGCGGCGGCCAGGGCGTCCCCGCTCTTGTGGACCTCGAGGCGTGACATCGCCCGCTCGACGCCTTCCTCGAGCCGGCCACGCCGCGCCGACTCCTCGAGGTGCTGGCGGATCCGGGCGCGGCTCGCCGCTGCCACCGACGCGTCGACCTCGAGCAGCTCGACCCGCCGGCCGGCGACAAGGAAGGCATGGGCGATCCCGCTCCCCATGAGCCCCCCGCCGACCACCACCACGGTGCCCGTGCCGCGCTCGCCCTGCCCTTCGCTGTGTGCCACCGTCTCCGTCCTCCTCCCCTCGCTGGCCCTGCCGTCAGTCCGGCTCGACGGGCTGCTCGTGCTCGCCCCAGAGCCGCTCGACGATCGTCTCGCCGAAGCGCCGTCGCATCACCGCAGAGCGGAAGCACTCCTCGCCCGCCTCCAGGCGAGCGAGGGCGGCCGCGAACTCCTCGTCCGACAGCAACCTCGCACCCAGCTCCTCTGGGGCCGGCGAGAACGGCCCGATCTCCCTGCTCGACATGGCACACGCTCCCCCATCGCTCGTTCGGCCGTCCGTGCACGCTGCGGGCGGTCGCTACGCGCCCCGCGCCGTCCATCGCGCCGACCCTAGGAAGCGGCGCCGCCCCGCAACAGGGGCGAAGGGCCCACCCCGGACCGAGCGGCCCGGTCGGGCCCCGTCACCCGCCCCGGCCGAGAGGTAGAAGAATCGTCGATCTTTCTATTGTCGCCAAGTCATTCCAACTTGTCCGGTGCAAAATCATGAGAAGTTGTCTAGCTTGAGATCACACGGGCAACGGCTGGGCGGATGCCCGACGACGGAGGGGGAGACGGATGACGACGACGGGCCGAGCAGTCCCGATGACCGTTGCCGACCATCCGCTCGCAGCTCGGGTGCTCACCCCGGCGGTGGTCGAGCTGCTCGCCGAGCTCGACGCGCGCTTTGGCGGCCGGCGCAACGATCTCCTCGCCGATCGGGCCCGCCGGCAACGGACCCTTCGCGCCGGCGAGCTCCCCGGGTTCGCGCGCGCCACCGCCAACCAGCGATCGACCGGGTGGCTCGTGGCACCTGCCCCTGTCGACCTCGTCGACCGGCGGGTGGAGATCACCGGCCCGGTCGATCGCAAGATGATGATCAACGCCTTCAACTCGGGGGCGTCGGCCTTCATGGCGGACTTCGAGGACGCCACGGCGCCCACCTGGAGCAACCTCCTCGAGGGACAGGTCAACCTGCAGGACGCCTGCCGGCTCCGCCTGGCACACGAGACGCCCGAGCGGCGTTACGAGATGGCCGCCGGCGCGGCCGTGCTGCTCGTTCGACCGCGCGGGTGGCATCTCGAGGAGCGCCACGTGCGTGTCGGTGGTCACGCCCTCTCGGGGAGCCTGTTCGACGTCGGTTGCCACCTCGCCCACAACGCCGCCGCGCTTGTCGAACGGGGCTCTGGGCCCTACCTGTACCTGCCAAAGCTCGAGGGCCACCTCGAGGCGCGACTGTGGGAGGAGGTCCTGTCGGCGATCGAAGAGCTGCTCGGCCTCCCCCGTGGGACCGTGCGGGTCACGGTGCTCATCGAGACGATCCTCGCCGCCTTCGAGATGGACGAGATCCTCTACGAGCTACGCGATCGCATCTGCGGGCTCAACGCCGGGCGCTGGGACTACATCTTCTCGATCGTGAAGAAGCTCGGGCACGACCGCCGCTTCCTCCTCCCGGATCGCTCCGCCGTCACGATGACCGTGCCGTTCATGCGCGCCTACACCGACCTGCTCGTCGCCACCTGCCACCGCCGCGGCGCCCACGCCATCGGCGGCATGGCCGCCTTCATCCCCAACCGCCGCAAGCCGGAGGTGACGGCATCCGCCCTGCGCCAGGTGGCGGCCGACAAGCGGCGCGAGGCCCTGGACGGCTTCGACGGGACCTGGGTCGCCCACCCCGACCTCGTCGCCACCGCTCGGGCCGAGTTCGACGCCGTGCTCGCCGGACGACCCAACCAGCTCGGCCAGCTTCGCGACGACGTCCTCGTCACCGCCTCCGACCTCCTCGCCGTCGACCAGACGCCCGGTCGGCAGACCCGGGCGGGCCTGGAGCGCAACGTGTCCGTCGGCATCCGCTACCTCGAGGCCTGGCTCGCCGGCGTCGGTGCCGCCTCGATCGACGACCTGATGGAGGACGCGGCGACCGCCGAGATCTGCCGCTCGCAGCTTTGGCAGTGGATCCACCACGGGGTGCGGCTCGAGGACGGCTCCCTCGTCGACGCCGCCCTCGTCCGTGCCGCCGCCGACGCCCTCGTGGCCCCGGCGGGCCTCGACACCACCGCAGGCCTCCGCCGCTCCGTCGCCCGCCACGTGTTCGAGGAGGTCGCCCTCAGCGAGGAGTTCGTCGAGTTCCTCACCGTCCCGGCCTATGCCGAGCTCGACTGACCGACCCCGACCCCTCCTTCCACCCTTCGTCGCGCCGCACCACCGACCGCTCCGACCGAGAGGCAGGTACCCATGAACCCATCCGCTGGCACCACCACGGCCGACCTCGAGGCGACCTGGCGCACCGACCCTCGCTGGGCGCGCATCGTCCGTCCGTACCGGGCCGACGACGTCCTGCGACTTCGTGGGTCCGTTCACGTCGAGCACTCCCTCGCCCGTCAGGGCGCCGAACGGCTCTGGGAGCTGCTTCGAGCCCGTGACTACGTGGCCGCCCTTGGCGCCATGACGGGGGCGCAGGCCGTCGAGATGGTCAGGGCCGGCCTGGAGGCGGTCTACCTCTCCGGCTGGCAGGTGGCGGCCGATGCCAACCTGTCCGAGCAGGTCTACCCGGACCAGAGCCTGTACCCGTCGAACAGCGTCCCTGCAGTGGTGCGCAGGATCAACAACGCGCTCCGGCGGGCCGACCAGATCGAGTGGGCCGAGCGAGGCAGCGAGCCCGTCACACGCCATTGGATGGCGCCGATCGTCGCCGACGCCGAGGCCGGCTTCGGTGGCCCGCTCAACGCCTACGAGCTGATGCGCTCCCTCATCGAGGCGGGCGCCGCAGGCGTCCACTTCGAGGATCAGCTGGCCTCGGCGAAGAAGTGCGGCCACATGGGCGGCAAGGTCCTTGTCCCGACGAGCCAGCACCTCCGAACGCTCGCAGCCGCCCGCCTCGCCGCCGACGTCGCCGACGTCCCCACCCTCGTCGTCGCTCGCACCGACGCCCTCGGGGCCGCCCTGCTCACGAGCGATGTCGACGAGCAGGATCGGCGCTTCTGCACCGGCGAGCGCACCGAGGAGGGCTACTACGTCGTCCACCCCGGCCTCGACGCGGCGGTCGCGCGCGGGCTCTCCTATGCCCCCTACGCCGACCTTCTCTGGTGCGAGACGTCCACCCCCAGCCTCGAGGAGGCCCGACGCTTCGCCGAGTCCGTGAAGGCCGAGCACCCGGACCTCCTGCTCGCCTACAACTGCTCGCCGTCGTTCAACTGGCGACGCCACCTCGACGACGCCTCGATCGCCCGATTCCAAAAGGAGCTGGCCGCCATGGGCTACCGGTTCCAGTTCGTCACCCTCGCCGGCTGGCATGCCCTCAACGCCTCGGCGTTCGAGCTTGCCCACGGCTATGCCGAGCGAGGCATGTCGGCCTACGTGGAGCTCCAGCAGCACGAGATGGCGCTCGAAGGCGACGGCTACAGCGCGACCCGCCATCAGCGCGAGGTGGGCGCCGGCTGGTTCGACGACCTCCTGTCGGTGCTAGCCCAGGGCCGCGCGTCGACCTTGGCCCTCGCCGGCTCGACCGAGCAGGAGCAGTTCTGAGCGAGCAGCCGCGCACCCCCCGTCGCGTACGGGGGGTGCCGGCGCCACGGCCAACCCGGGGAAGGCTGCGGCCGAAGGGTCGGCCCCGGCCCCTCCCCGGCCGCGGCCGGAGCGCGGAAGCGCCGTGCCGCTGCAGCCCTCGGAGAAGTACCCTTCGAAGAAGGTGAACGAGCTGACGGCACTCGGATCGGACGGGTCGATCGACCCGTCGGTGTTCGGGCACCGCCTCCGCCATCATCGACGCCGCGCCGGGATGACCCTCGAGCGCCTCGGGGAGGCCGTCGGACGGCCAGCCTCGTATCTCTCCCAGCTCGAGAACGGGCGGCGCGAGCCACGGCTCTCGACGGTGAACCAGCTGGCCGCTGCGCTCGGCTGCCGCGTGGGCGACCTGCTCGAGCCCCGCCCCCCCGACCGGCGCTCGATGCTCGAGCTCACGTTCCAGCGGATGCAGGAGGACCCGCGCTACGTCGCGCTCCAGCTCCCGCTGCTCCGCCCCTCGGCCCGGGTGGACGACGTGGTCCTCCAGCACCTCGTCGCCCTGTTCGACAAGGTCAAGGAGCTCGGCGACCTCGCCACCCCCCAGACGCACGGCGCCAGGGCCGCCAACGTGGCCATGCGCGAGCAGATGCGCCGAGCCGACAACTACTACCCGGACATCGAGGCCATCGCAGCGGACGCCGTCGGCGCCATCGGCGAGGACGGCGGCGGCGTGGTGTCCGAGCGCGCCCTCGCCTCGCTCGCCGCCCACTTCGGCTTCTCCATCGCCCGGGCAGGAGACCTTCCGGCCTCCACGAGATCGGTGACCGACCTGCGCAACCGCGTCATCTACGTCGCCCAGCGCAACGACCTGCCCCCTCGGACCGCCCGGTCCGTCGTGGCCCAGACGCTCGGCCACTTCGCGCTCGGCCACCACGACCCGGTGGACTTCGCCGACTACGTCCGCCAGCGCGTCGAGGCCAACTACTTCGCCGGAGCGCTCCTCGCCCCCGAGCGTGCGGCCGTCCCCCTCCTCGCCCACGCCAAGCTCACCGGGGACCTCGCCGTCGACGATCTGCGCGACGTCTTCTACCTGTCCTACGAGATGGCAGCCCACCGCCTGACCAACCTCATCACCCGGCACCTCGACATCCCGGTCCACTTCACCCGATCCGACCCCGAGGGGGTCGTGTGGAAGGCCTACGAGAACGACGACGTCCCGCTGCCGGCCGATCCGGACGGCACCGTCGAGGGCCAGCGCCTCTGCCGGCAGTGGGGTGCGCGGACCTCGTTCGACGACGAGGAGACCTTCGCACCTCGCAGCCAGTACACGGCGACCTCGGCGGGCACCTTCCTCTGCATCACCGTCGTCGGCGCCGACGGCGTGGGCCGCGACGCCGTCACCGTCGGGACCCCCGAGCGCTACGCGCGCTACTTCCGGGGCAACGACACGACGGCGCGTCGTAGCTCTCGCTGCCCCGACCCACGGTGCTGTCGCGAGCCCGAACCGGAGATGGCCGCTCGGTGGGCCGGGGTGACCTGGGCATCGGCGCGGGACCGGAGCCACTTCGTCTCGGGGCTTCCGACCGACGCCATCTCGTTCAACCCCTATCCCGGGGTGGACCTCGGCGAGGTCGTGGCATTCCTCGACCGCCACGACCGCCCCTGAGACCTGCGCCCGTCGGGAAGCGCCGAGGGTGCTGGCGGGCCCTCAGGCGGGGCCGAGGTGCGGGTCGGTGATGCGGACCGGGACGGCCAGCCGGTCGAGCAGCGACGACCAGAAGGGCTCGTGTCCCGCGGTGCGCCACCGTCGATGCTGCTCGAGCAGCGCGTCGCGCTGGTCCTGCCAGGCGGCGGCGTCGGCGAGGAGCGGCGCCAGCGCGTCGGCGAAGCGCGAAGGGTCGTCCTCGACCGAGAGCGCACCGGGCACCTCGAGGGGCACCCCCTCGGCACCCACGGTCGTCGCCACGGTCGGGACGGCGAACTGCAACGCCTCGACGGTCTTGATCTTCACGCCGGCCCCGTAGCGCAACGGGACGATCACGGCCCGGACCGAGCCGTAGAAGGCCGAGAGGTCGTCGACCTCGCCGACGAAGCGAACCGCCGGGCCCGCAAGCCGGCCGACGTTGCGGGGCGGGGAGGCCCCGGTCACGAGCAACCGGGCACCGGCCGCCCGGGCGCGCACGAGCGGGAGCACCTGCCGGACGAACCACAGGAGGCCGTCGGCGTTCGGCGACGTGCCACCGGCGAACCAGCCGGCCACGTAGCCGATGTCGGCTCGCTCGTCGAACCCCTGTGGCGTCGGGCTCGGACCGGCGAGGAACGGGGCGTTCACCTCCACCCGACCCGGGGCCTCGGCCTCGAAGAAGGCGGCCTCGTCGGCCGAGATGCAGACCACGTGGTCGGCGTCCGCGGCGATCGCCGTCTCGTCCGCCCGCACCGCCGCCGCTGCCGCCTCGAGCGCCCGGCGCTCGACCGGGTCCTCTACGAGGGCCGCCTGGCGGTCGATCCGCCGGTGGTACAGCGCCTCGGCGTCGTAGACCACCGGGACCCCGGGCAGGAGGCGGCGCACCACCGGAGCGAACCGCACGTAGTTGTGCGGGCGGGACACGACGACGAGCGAGTAGCTGAGCCCCTGCTCTGCCAGGTGGCGCTCGATGGGCTCGTCGATCACCTCCACGCCCCGCTCGGCCAGCGGGTCGTTGCGAGCCTCGCCGCCTTCGAGCGAGCAGAGCAGGCTGACATGGCATCGCCCCGTCCCGACGAGCTCGTCGATGGCGTCCGCCATGCGGGCGAACCCCGATCCGATCGACGGCTCGGGGACCCGGTCGTCGATGACGAGCACCCGCAGCGGTCGCCCGAGCGCTCGCCACACGGCGCGCTCGACGGCCGGCTCGTGGGCCACGACCCGCGGCTCGCGGCCCGCGAGCTCCCCCGCCCACCGGGCGGCGAAACGCTCGTGGTTGCGGTCGAGCAGGAACTGGCGATAGCCCGGTCGCGTGCTCGCCGACTCCCGGTGGGTCACCACCGAGCGCGGCTGGAACCAGACCTGGCGCCCCCGTGCGGCGAGCTTCAGGCACAGGTCGGCATCCTCGAAGTACGCCGGGTAGTAGGCGTCGTCGAGACCGCCGACCGCCTCGAAGTCGTGCCGGCGGACGAGCAGGGAGCAGCCCGAGCAGTAGTCGACCGGACGCTCGTAGTCGAACCGCTTCGTCGTCCCCGGAAGGCCCCGCCCGACCGTGAACGTCCAGCCGTCCGACCACACCACCGACCCGGCCTCCTGGATCGTGCCATCCGGCAGCAGGACCTTGCTCCCGACGGCCGCCGCGCCCGGGCGCCGGAGGGCGCCGTCGACGAGGTGCTCGAGCCAGCCCGGGTGCGGCTCGGCATCGTCGTTCAGCAGCACGAGGAGCTCGCCTCGCGCCCTGCTTGCCGCCAGGTTGACCGCTCCCCCGAAGCCCACGTTGGCCCGCGTCCGCACGACCGTCGCCCCCCGCAGCCGAGTCGCCACGCGTGCCTCGAGCGCCGGCGTCGGCTCGTTCAGGACGAGCACCACCTCGTAGGCCACCCCCTCCACGCTCCGGGCGACCGCCGCCAGGCAGTCGAGGACGTACGGCGCAGACCGCCAGGCGACGACGATGACCGAGGCGAGCGGGTTGTCCTCCTCGGGCAGCCGCACGAGCGCCGACGAGACCCGCCCTGCCCCCGCGGCGCCCCCGTTCGAGCGCACCGACGTCATCGCCGGGGCCTCGGGTCCCGGCGGGCCCCACCCCACCCGGCGGGCGTCATGGCACGAGGCCCGAGGGCACGAGGTCCGCGGGCACGAGCTGCTCGGTCACGAGACGGGCGAACCGCTCCGGTCGACCGTCAACGAACGACCGACACCGCGGGAGCCCCTCGACGTAGCAGGTCGTGTAGGCACGCCAGGTCGGATCCGTCAAGAAGGCGACGAGCTTGTCGGCTCTCGAGCTCGCCAGCAGGCCGAACCGGGCCACCTCGCCGGCGACCGTCGCCGGGTCGGCACCGTCCTCGTGGAGCCGGAAGGCGGCGTTCGCCCGCACCCCGGCCAGCGCCTCTCCCGCGTCGGCCACGGCCGCCACGACGTCCGGGTCGTAGGCGATGCCGAGCGGGCGGAGGTGATCGGCCGTGAACCGCTCCGGGCGGCGGCCGACGACCACCTCGAGGCCCAGGTCGGCGAGGCCCTCGGCGAGCAGGCACTGGGGCGTCCCGACGAGGAACAGGGACTCCTCGTGGAACCTTCGGCCACGGACGAGGCCTACCTCCTTCCGGCTGTGCTCGGTGTGGTGACCCGGATAGGCCTCGTGCGCCACCAGCTGGGCGATCGAGGTTGCAAGGACCGGGAGGTCGACGTTGACGGCGATGCGTGAGCGGCAGCCGCCGAGGTAGTAGTTGAACCCGGACCACGGCTGGCCGGTCACGAGCTCCACCTCGATCGCCTCCCCGTCGGGAAGGCCGCACAGGGCGTCGGTCCGGGCGCGGAGGTCCTCGGCGAGCGAGGCGATCACCCGCTCGAGGCGGTCGGCGGGGATCGCCTGGGCCTCCCGCCAGGCGACCAGCCGCTCGGAGAGCGGGCCGGTCCCCGGAACCGCCTCCTCGAGCGTCCGGTGGGCCTCGAGGAAGCGCTCCTCCGGCACGCGCGCCGGCCGTACCCCGTAGCAGGCCTCGACCTCCTCGGCGTAGCCGACCGGCTCTCCGGCGAGGCGGCGCAGGGTGGTCGCCACCCCGACCAGCTGCGCATGGAGCCAGCGGCGACGGGAGGCCGGCTCGTCGGGCGAGTCACCCGGGCGCTCGCCGGCGGCCTCGACGACCCCGAGCGGCTCGCCCGCTGCGAGGGCGGCCAGCAACGACCGCGCCTCGACGAGCAGTGCCGCCGGCCGTCGCGGCGGCTCCGCCGCCGCCCGCTCGGCGAGGGAAGGCGGGCCGTAGTAGGCGTCGACAAGGCCCGGCAGATGGCGCCCGGTGGCCAGGCCCAAGGAGAGGTACCGCTCGACGATCCCGGTCACGGCGACGAGGGTACCGACTCGGCGGAGCAAGGGCTGGACGCCTGCGGCTCCACTGTGTACCCTGCGCATGGGTCCTGATTTTAGGGTCTTATATCCCGCTATATGGGACTGTAGGGGGTGCCGCGCACGGCGCGGCGGTTGGGGGCGACACGCGTGAGGGTCTCCACACGACCGGCGATGCGGACGCACGGGTGACGGGCGGCGACCTCCTGGCCACCTTGGCGCCGGCGACCTCGGAGGCGCTCGTCCTCGAGCACGTCACCAGGCGCTTCGGCGGGGTGGTCGCCACGGACGATCTGTCGCTCACGGTCGCGCCCGGCGAAGCGGTCGGCGTCATCGGACCGAACGGCGCCGGCAAGTCGACGCTGCTTCGGCTCGTCGCCGGAGTGCTCCAGCCGAGCAGCGGCACCATCTGCTACGGCGACCGGTCCCTCCGCCAGCTGCCGCCGCACGACGTGAACCGGCTCGGGGTCGGCCTGGCGAACCAGATCCCTTGCCCGTTTCGGGCGCTGACCGTCGAGGAGAACCTGCGCGTGGCGGCAACCGCCTCGCGAGCCGGTCGTCGATCCTCGCAGAAGGACGCCGTCGGCGAGGTGCTCGCCGCCTGCCAGCTCGACGCCCTCGCCCGCACGCCGGCGGGGCAGCTCGGCCTGCTCGACCTGAAGCGGCTCGAGCTCGGGCGAGTGCTCGCGAGCGGAGCACGCACCCTGCTCCTCGACGAGGTCGCGGCCGGCCTCGTCGGCAAGGAGCTGACGGCGGCCATCGAGCTGATCCGCGCGATCCACGCGAGCGGCCGCAGCCTCGTCATCGTCGAGCACGTGCAGCGCGTCATCGAGGAGGTCGTCGACCGGGTGGTCGTGCTCGACTGGGGGCGGCTGATCGCAGACGGCACCCCTGGCGAGGTCGCTTCCGACCCCCACGTGCGCAAGATCTACCTCGGATCCACCGCAGAAGGCGCTCCCCGGCCGGCGGTGCCGGCTCCGGCGCCACGCGCCGCCCCTCTGCTGTCGATCGACGGGCTCACGGCCGGCTACGGCTCGCTCGTGGCCCTCTCGGACGTCAGCTGCACGATCGGCGAGGGGCAGATCGTCAGCGTCCTCGGGGCGAACGGCGCCGGAAAGTCCACGCTCGCCCGCGCCATCAGCGGCCACGTCCCGGCGCGCGCCGGACGCATCCTCTGGCGCGACCGCCCCGTGACGACGCTCGCCGCCCACGAGCGGGCCAGGCTCGGCATCGCGCACAGCCCCGAAGGTCGGCGCATCTTCTCCGAGCACACCGTCCGCGAGAACCTCCTCCTCGGTTCTCCCCGGCGAGCCAGCAGGGCCCGGCGGGCCGATCGCCTCGACTGGGTCCTCGAGGTCCTTCCGGCCCTTCGCCGGCTCGCCGGCCGACGCGCCGGCATGCTGTCCGGCGGTGAGCAGCAGATGCTCGCCATCGGTCGCGCCCTCATGGCCGAGCCGTCCCTGCTCGTCTGCGACGAGCTCTCGCTGGGGCTCGCTCCGGCCATCGTCGATTCCCTGTACGAGACGCTCCTCGAGGTGCAGCGCCACGGCATCGCCCTCCTGCTGATCGAGCAGAACACGCATCGGAGCCTGGCCATCTCAGGCAGCGCCTACGTCCTCCACCGCGGTCGCGTCACCTATGCCGGATCGCCCGATCCGCTCCTCGACGAGGCGTTCCTGGCCGACCGCTACTTCGCAGCGCCCGGGGCCGGCGCAGTCCCACCGGCGGAGCCACCCCCGGGACAGGTCGTCGCGACCTCGCACGGCGGCTCCTGAGCGCGACGGCCCGACGATCCCGATCGGCAAGCAAGAAGGTGAGGTCACAACCATGGCACGAACGAGGAGAGCGGGGCGGCTCCTGTTGGCGGGGTCGATCGGCGCGGCGGCGCTCGGGGCCGTCGGCGCGGTCCCGAGCGTCAGCGGGGCGACCGGCTCGACCATCACGATCGGTGCGAGCCTGCCGCTCACCGGGCCGCTCGGGGGTCTCGGCAGCGACCAGGAGGCCGGCTACACCCAGGCCGTCAACGACGTCAACGCCGCCGGCGGCCTCAAGGTGCACGGCGTGCGGCATCTCGTCCATCTCGTCGTGCTGGACAATGCCAGCGACTCCACGACCGCCAGCCAGCAGGCACGCAGCCTCGTCCTGAAGGACGGCGCCGTCGCCCTCCTCGGTGGGGCGACGCCACCCATCGCCATCCCCGAGGCGCTCGCCGCCGAAGTGCTGCGCGTCCCGTTCGTCACGACGAACAGCCCCGTCGATGCCTTCGCCGCTGGCAACAAGGCGGGCTGGAACTACGCATGGGACCTGTTCTTCAAGGAGCAAGACCAGGCCGTGGCGGTCTCCCACTACGTCAACCTGTGCTCGACGAACAAGAAGGTGGCGCTGTTCACCGACACGGAGCAAGACGGCGTGTTCCAGCGCCCGCTCTACCTGGCCGCCCTTGCCAAGGCGGGCGACCGGGTCGTCGGTGACTACACCTTCCCGGTGAGCACCACCGACTTCACCTCGTTCGTCACCAAGGCGAAGGCGGCGGGCGCTCAGATCGTCGTCGGCCAGATGATCCTGCCGGCGGGGGTGACACTGCTCAAGCAGATGAAGGCGCTCGGCTTCGCGCCGCGGGTGGTGATCATCGCCAAGGCGTCGAACGCGCAGAGCTGGGTCCAGGCGCTCGGCTCGCTCTCGGAAGGCACCGGCATGGAGCTCACCTGGTCACCCGCCTGGAAGAATCCCGGGACCGCCCACGTCGAGGCGACGCTCGGCAAGCGGCTCGGCCTCGTCGACCTCGCCTCGGCCGTCCCCGACTACGGCGCTGCCCAGGTCCTCCTGAACGCCATCAGCGCAGCGGGCACGACGGCCGCCGCCAAGGTGAACGCGGCCATCCGAGCCACGAACGCCACGCTGGTCGTCGGCCACGTCCGCTTCGCGAAGAACCACACGGCCGTCCTCAACTACGCCGTCGGCCAGTGGCAGGGCAAGAAGGCCGTCCAGGTCTACCCGTCCGTGGCCGGGGCGCACCTGGAGTGCCCGATGGCAGGGCTCAAGTAGGCCAGGGCCGGCACGGCGGCGGGCGAGGGCGCGGCGATGAACGCCACGACCATCCTGAACGGGCTCTTGATGGGCGGTCTCTACGCCCTCGTCGCGCTCGGCCTCTCGCTCGTCTTCGGCGTGCTCCGCCTCATCAACCTGGCCCACGGCGTCCTCGTCGTCGGGGCCTCCTACGGGGCGCTCGAGCTCACCCAGCTCGTCCACCTGGGACCGTTCGCAGCGCTGCCCGTCGTGGTCGTCGTCGCGGCCTGCTTCGGCTACGGCCTGCAGCGGCTGGTCCTGACCAACCTGCTCCTCAAGGGAACCGAGGCGGGCATCGTCGGCACCTTCGGCCTTGCCGTGCTCGGCGAGGCCGCCTTCGCCTCTGGGTTCACCTCGAACGGGCAGAGCCTGTCGAGCTCGCTCGCCACGGCGAGCATCCGCATCGGAGGGACGACCCTCGAGGCGGTGCTCGTCGTGGCGACGGCCGTCGCCGTCGCCCTCACCGCCGTCCTCGCCCTCGGGATCTCGAGGACCCGTGCCGGCTCGGTCCTGCGTGCGGCAGCGAGCGACCCGGCGACGGCCGAGCTCATGGGCATCGACGTGCGCCAGGTGTTCGCCGTTGCGGTCGCCCTCGCCGCGGCGCTCGCCGCGGTCGCGGGCGTGCTCTACGGCGTGGCGAGCAGCTTCACACCGACCAGCGACACCTCGCTGCTGCTCATCGCCGTGGCGGTCGTCGTCGTCGGCGGCGTCGGCAACCTCACGGGCACGCTCGTCGCCGGCCTCGCCGTCGGCCTCGTCCAGGCGCTCTCGGTCGGGCTCTTCGGTGGTGGTTACAGCGACTTCACCGTCTACCTCCTCTTCTTCCTCGTGCTCGTCGTGCGACCGACCGGCCTGCTCGGGCGGGGGGCGCTCTGAGATGGCCACGGCAACGGCCCGCGTCGTGACGGGCGCCGCCGAGCTCGATCCGCTCGCTCGACGGCGGGTCCCCGTCGCCGTCGGGGCGCTCGCCGTCGTCGCCGTCGTCGGGCTCGGCGCCGAGCGCCTCCTCTCGCCGGCGCTCCTGAACGTCGGCGTCACGCTCTTCGCCTACGTCGCCCTGGCCGAGGCGTGGAACATCCTCGGTGGCCTGAGCGGGCAGATGTCCCTCGGCGTCGGCGCCTTCGTCGGGACCGGGGCGTACTCGATGGCGCTCGCCATGAACCATCTCGGATGGTCCTGGCTCCCCGGGCTGCTCGTCGCAAGCGCAGCTGCGGGCGTCCTCAGCGCGGTCCTCGCCGTTCCCCTCCTTCGCCTCCACGGCGACTACTTCGCCGTCGGCACGCTCGCCGCCGGCCTCGCCCTCGAGGCGTGGGTGAACAACTGGGGCTTCGCAGGGGGCTCCTCGGGCATCTCGATCGCCGTCGGTGCCGTGCCGACGCTCGGCACCCTCTACTCGATCGGCCTCGTCGTCGCCTTCCTGGCCGTCGCCGTGACGGTCGTCCTGCGCTGGAGCATCTTCGGCCTGCGGCTCCTCGCCTTGCGGGAGAGCGAGCTCGGTGCCGAGCTCCTCGGGGTCGACGTCGTTCGCTACCGGCTCCTCGTCCTCGTGCTGAGCGGCATGCTCACCGGTCTTGCCGGCGGGCTCTTCGCGCTCACCCAGATCAACTTCGTCCCGAGCGACATGTTCGGCATGACCTGGACCATCGAGGCGCTCGTCATGGTCATCATCGGCGGGATGGGCTCCGTCCTCGGCCCGGTCGTGGGCGCCCTCGCCATCTACTACGGCATCAGCACCGAGCTCGCCACCTACCCGACCCTCAGCCTCTTCCTGGAGGGCGGCCTGCTCCTCGCCATCGTCCGGTTCTTCCCCGAGGGACTCTGGCCGTTCGCCGTGCGGCGGCTCCGCGCCCTTGCCGCCCCGGCCAGGGCAGCTCGTCGCCTCAGCGGCGTCGCGGCGCGACGCTGAGCGACCCGGGCACCGGGCAGTCGCCCGGGTCGAGGCCCGCCGAGGGGTCGACCCGGCCGTTCGGGCCCACCACCTGGGTCGCGAGTGCCACCTCGACCACGCGACCCGGGGCGCCGGCGACGCAGCGAGCGAACAGTGGCTCCGGCAGCACACGACCGGTCCCCACGACGACCCACCGCGCGATGCCCGCCGCCGCCGCCGCCCGTGCCAGGTCGGCCCCGACCGGGCGCAGGAGCATCTCACGGCTCGAGGCCGCCTCGGCCTCGACGACGACGAGACCGGCGCCGAGGAGCGCCGCCTCCACCTCGTCCGGTCGATGGCCGACACCGGGCGGGCCTCCCCCGATCCCCCCTGCCAGCTCTGCCAGGCCGGCGCGCAGCTCGAGCGGCCCGCCGACGAGGCGCAGCTCGAGATCCGGCCGCTCGGCGAGCCCGGCGAGCGCCGATGCCGCCGCCTCGATCGCCACACGAGCCCCCGCCGGCAGGGCGTAGGTGAGCTCGAGCGGGGTCAGGTCGCCGAGGAGCCTGCGGGCGCACTCCTGCGCCACCCCCTCCGGATCGGCCGCCGCCAGCACGTGCGCAGAGACCCACCAGAGAGGAGCGTTGTGGGGCTGCGCCTCGAGCAGGCGCCGGCAGGCCGGGACGAGGGCCCGCGGCTCTCGGGCCAGCGACGCGAGCGCCTCGGCAGCCTCGAAGGCCAGCTCTGCCGGTGGGGCTCCGGTGCTGCGGGCGACGAAGCGGAGCCGCTCGATCGGGTGCACAGCGGGACGCTACCCGCCTCAGCCGACGATGCCGCCCCTCGTCATCGCCAGCACGTCGAGCGCCCGGTCCAGCTCCTCCTCGCCGAGCAGGCCCAGCTCGAGCACGACGGCCCGCAGGTCCTTCTGCTCGGCGATCGCCTTCTTCACGACCTTCGCCGCCTGCTCGTAGCCGATGTACGGGTTGAGCGACGTCACGATCGACGGTGACGACAAGGCGTAGGTGCGGCACCGCTCGACGTCGGCCTCGATGCCGGCCACGCACTTGTCGGCGAGCGCCCGGGACACCGAGCCGAGCAGCCGGATCGACTCGAGGAGGTTGCGCCCGATGACCGGGAGCATCACGTTCAGCTCGAAGTTGCCGGCCGACCCCCCGAACGCCACGGCGGCGTCGTTCCCGACCACCTGGGCCACCACCTGGCACACCGCCTCGGGAACCACCGGGTTGACCTTGCCCGGCATGATCGACGAGCCCGGCTGCAGGTCGGGCAGGTGCAGCTCGCCCAGGCCGCACCGGGGGCCGGACGACATCCAACGCAGGTCGTTGGCGATCTTGTACAGCGACAGCGCCACCGTCCGCAGCATCCCCGACGCCTCCACCAACGCGTCGCGGGCCCCCTGCGCCTCGAAGTGGTCCCGGGCCTCCCGTAGCGGCAGACCGGTCGCCGCCGCCAGCGCGGCGATCACCTCGGCGGCGAACCCCGCCGGCGCGTTGAGCCCGGTGCCGACCGCGGTCCCTCCGAGCGGCAGCTCGCCGGCACGGGCGAGGCATCCCTCGAGGCGCTCCATGCCGTGCTCGACGGCCGCTGCGTACCCGCCCAGCTCCTGGCCGAGGGTCACCGGCGTGGCGTCCATCAGGTGCGTGCGGCCCGACTTGACCACCTCGGCGAACGCCGTCGACCGCTCGCGCAGGGCACCGGCCAGGTGGGCCAGCGCCGGCAGC
>JAKACF010000334.1 GCA_021821585.1 Actinomycetes bacterium | reverse complement strand
CCCGAGAAGATGAAGCTCTCCTGGGTCACCATCGCCACCGCCCGGCGCAGGCTCTGGGCGTCGAGGGCCGAGAGCGGGATGCCGTCGATCAGCACCTCGCCGTCGCTCGGGTCGTAGAACCGGGCGAGCAGCCGGGCAACAGTGGACTTGCCCGCGCCCGTCGCCCCGAGGAGGGCGACGGTCTGGCCGGCGGGGATCTCGAGGTCGAACCCCGAGAGGATGTCGAGTCCGTGGCGGTAGGCGAAGCGCACCCGGCGGAACGAGACGGCTCCCTTCAGGCCCCCGGCGGGAAGCGCGGCGCCGTGGGCGGGCATCGGGACGCCCGGCTCCTCGTCGAGGACGCCCGAGAGCTTCTCGAAGCCGGCGGCGGCCGCCTGGAAGGAGTCGTAGAACTGGCTCACCTCGGCCAGCGGCTCGAAGAAGCGGCGGAGGTAGAGGACGAACGAGGCGAGGACGCCGACCTCCATCTGGCCGTCGATCACCCGGAGCCCGCCGTACAAGAGCACGGCCGCCGTCGTGAGGTTTCCGACGAGGACGATGCCGGGCCAGTAGATCCCGAGCAGGCGGAACGAATGGGTCATCGCCTGGCGGTAGCCCTCCGACAGCTGCTGGAACTGCTCGTCGTTGCGCTCCTGGCGCCGGAAGGCGTGGACGGCCCGGATGCCGCGCAGCGACTCGGTGAAGTGGACGATGACGAGGGCGATGGCGTTGCGCGTCACCCGGTAGGCGGCCGTCGACTCCCTCGTGTACCAGCGGGTGAGGAAGGCGAGCGGGATGAAGCCGGCGAGGCAGACGAGGCCGAGCGGCAGGTCGAGCACGAGCAGGATGATCCCGACGCCGACGACCGAGAGGACGGCGTTCACGAGGGTGTCGAGGCCGAGGGTGAACATGCTCTCGATCGACTCGAAGTCCGAGGTGAGCCGGGCGATCATCCGCCCGGTGGTGTAGCGCTCGTGGAAGGCGAGGCTGAGCCGCTGGAAGTGGGCGAAGACCCGCTCGCGCAGGTCCAGCAGGATCTCCTGGCCGACCCGCCCGGAGCCGGCGACAAAGACCCGGTACAACAGGGCCTGGCCGAAGGCGCAGACGACGATGGCGCCGGTGATGGCCCCGATCGGCAGGTAGTCGCCGTGGCGCACCCCGGCGATCCCCCGGTCGATCCCGAGGCCGACGAGGTAGGGGATCGCCATGGCGGCGAGGTTCGAGACGAGGATGGCCACGCCGACGACGGTGAGCGAGCGGCGGTGGGGCGCCGCCAGCGAGGCGATCAGCCGGCGCGTCCGTCGCCGGAGCAGCCCGCTCCAGTGGGCCGGGACCTCCTCGACCTCCTCGGCGGCGATCCCCCGCCATGCCTCGGCCGTGCTCACCGGACCGGCCCGGCGTCCTGCGCGACGGCCAGGACCCTCGCGTACTCCGGCCGCTCCATCAGCTCGTGGTGGGTCCCGACCGCCGCCAGCACCCCGTGGTGGAGAAGGGCCACGCGGTCGGCGAGGGCGACCGTCGAGGGTCGGTGGACGACGAGCAGCGCGGTCGTGCCCTCGAGGACCCGGGCGAGCGCCTCCTCGACGAGCGCCTCGGTGTTGACGTCGAGGGCCGAGAGCGGGTCGTCGAGGACGAGCACCGACGGCCGCGCCACGACGGCCCGGGCGAGCGCCAGCCGCTGGCGCTGGCCTCCCGAGAGCGAGAGGCCCTGCTCGCCGACGCGGGTGTCGAGCCCCCAGGGGAGGTCGTAGACGAAGCCGGCCTGGGCGACCGCCAGGGCGTCGGCGATGTCCTGGTCGCTCGCGTCGGGGCGGCCGAGGATGACGTTCTCCCGGACGCTCATCGAGAAGAGGATCGGCTCCTCGAAGACGACCGAGACGTGGCGGCGGAGCGAGTCGAGCCGGAGGTCGCGCACGTCCACGCCGTCCAGGGTGATCCTGCCGGAGGTGACGTCGTACAGCCGGGTCGGCAGCGCCGCCAGCGTGCTCTTGCCCGAGCCGGTGAGGCCCACGATCGCCACCGTCTCGCCCGGCTCGATGGCGAGCTCGACGTCGCGCAGCACGGGGCGGTCGCTCCCGGGGTAGTGGAAGCCGACGTGCTCGAAGCCGAGGCGCCCCTTCGCCTCGCCGAGCGTGACGGCGCCGGGGCGGTCGGCGACGGTCTGGGGCGCGTCGAAGATCTCGCAGACCCGGTCGGCGGCCGTGGCGGCCTGCTGTGCCATCGACAGGATCCAGCCGAGGTCGATGATGGGGAACTGGAGGAGCACGAGCAGCGACGTGAAGGCGACGAGGGCACCGATGGAGAGGAAGCCCTTCGCCACGGCGATCCCGCCGACGAGGACGGCGAAGGCCATCGTCAGGTTGGGGACGAGGGTGAGCCACCCCCAGAAGCGGGCACGGAGCCGGACGAGCTCGAGCGAGGAGTGGCGAAGCGTCCTCGCCGAGGTCCCGAAGCGCTCCTGCATGAGGGGGGCCCGCCCGAAGGCCTTCACCACCCTCATCCCCGTCGCCGACTCCTCGGTGATCGTGGCGAGGTCCCCCTGCTGGTCCTGCACGCGGCGCGAGACGAGGGAGTAGCCGGCTCCAAAGCGCTTGGCGAGCCAGATGACCGGGAGGGTCGTCACGAGCACCACGGCGCCGAGCGGCACGTAGGTGGCGAACAGCAGCGCCATCACGACGGCGTACTGGAGGCCGTCGACGATGAAGTAGATGGCCCCGAAGCCGAAGAAGCGCCGGATCGTGGAGAGGTCGGTCGTCGCCCTCGACAGCAGCTGACCGGTCTGCCAGCGGTCGTGGAACTCGACCGCCAGGCGCTGCAGCCGGGCGTACAGGTCGTCGCGGATCTGCCGCTCGACGTGCTGGATGGCGACTGCCTGCACCCTCCTGCGGGTGACGATGAGGACCGCCTCGGCGATGCCGAGGCCGAGGGCGGCGAAGAACATCGGCACGAGCGCCGCCCGGTCGTGGTGCTGGATGGGGCCGTCGACGACCGCCTCGAGCACGAGGGGGATGAGGGTGCTGGCGGCCACGGCGGCCACCGCCGTGAGGAGCATCACGACCATCTGGAGGCGGTAGGGCCGCACGAAGCCCCGGAGCCGCCACAGCGATGCGTAGGTGGACGCGCCGGTTCCACGTCTGCGCCTCGCCATGCATGAGACCGTACTGCCGCCGGCGGGAGCTCCCGGACGGCCCGTCACCGGCGCCGGCCGCTGTCCGATCGGCCCCTCGAACCGCCGCCGCCGAGACGAGGTGGCCCGGGGGGCGGCCGCTCAGCGGCGGCAGGTGACCACGTCCGCCTTGTGGAACTCCCTCAGCGTCTCGTAGCCGCACATCGCCATGGCGGCCCGCAGG
>JAKACF010000019.1 GCA_021821585.1 Actinomycetes bacterium | reverse complement strand
GGTGCTCTTCCTCACGGCCAAGGGGGAGGTGGAGGACCTCGTCGCCGGCCTCGGCGCCGGGGGCGACGACTACGTCGCCAAGCCCTTCTCCCTCGCCGAGGTCGTCGCCCGGGCCAAGGCGCTGCTGCGGCGCTCGGGGGCCGAGCGCGGCGACGGCCGGCTGCACTTCGCCGAGGTCACCATGGACGAGCAGACCCATGAGGTCTGGCGGGACGGCCACCCGATCAAGCTGACGGCGACCGAGTTCAACCTGCTGCGGGCCTTCATGCTGAACCCGCGCCGTGTCCTGTCGAAGTCCCAGCTCATCGACTACGTCTGGCACTACGACTTCGGCGGCAACCAGAACATCGTCGAGACCTACGTCCGCTACCTCCGCAAGAAGCTCGAGCCCTACGGGCCACCGCTCATCCACACCATCCGGCTCGTGGGCTACGTGATGAGAGAAGCAGACGAGTAGGTGTCCCTCAGGCTGCGGCTGCTCGTCGCAGTGGGCGTCGCCGTCCTCGTCGCCCTCATCGGCTCCGACGTCGCCACCTACTCGGCGTTCCGCGCCTACCTGAACGGCCAGCTCGACACCACCCTTCAGGCGGCCGCACCCCCGATCGAGTCCTGCCTCGAGCACGGGGGCCATCTCAGCCTCTCGCTCGTCGACGAGAGCGGGCCGGGGCTCTACGCCGAGGTCCGCAGCCCCACCGGCGCCACCCTCGAGGTCGTGAGAGCCGGCCAGGAGCGCCATCCGGGCGTCCGGCTGCCGGCCCCGCCGCTCACGGGGGTGATGGCGGCCGCCCGGCGCCTGTCGGTCTCCCCGCCGCCGGCCGGGCCGCTGTCGGACGAGTGCAGGGGGGCGACCTCGCCCGCCGACGGCGGCATCGTCGCCTCGAGCGGAGCCAGCCCGCCGGCGGCGGCGCTCTACCTCACCACCTCCGGGAAGCGGGCCGGCCAGCCCGGCTACCGGCTGCGGGTGTCGCTGCTCTCGGACCGCAGCGTGCTCGTCCTCGGCCTGCCCCTCACCGAGACGGGGAACACGCTCAGCCACCTCGTCCTCATCGAGATCGGGGTGTCGGCGGCCGCCCTGCTCCTCGTGCTCGGCCTCGGCGTCGTGCTGGTGAGGCTCGGCGTGCGGCCCCTCCTCGAGGTCGAGCAGACGGCCGAGCGGATCATGGAGGGCAACCTCGAGGCGAGGGTGCCCGAGCGCTTCGACCCCTCGACCGAGATGGGGCGCCTGACGCGGGTGCTCAACTCGATGCTCGGCAGGCTCGCCGAGGACATCGACGAGCGGACCCGCACCGAGGCCGAGCTCAGGCGCTCCGAGGCGCGCATGCGCCGCTTCCTCGCGGACGCCTCCCACGAGCTGCGGACGCCGATCGCCGCCGTCTCGGCCTACTCCGAGCTCTTCACGAGTGGTGCCGCCTCCCGCCCCGGCGACCTCGGCCGTGTGCTCGCCGGGATCCAGGCCGAGACGGGGCGGATGAGCCGGCTCGTGGCCGACCTCATGCTGCTCGCCAACCTCGACGAGGGCCGACCGCTCGAGCGGCACCCGGTCGAGCTCGTCTCGGTGGCGGCCGACGCCGTGCACGCCGCCTCGGCCATCGGCGAGCAGTGGCCGATCGAGCTCGTCGCCTCCGACTCGGTCGAGGTCGAGGGGGACGCCGCCCGGCTCCGCCAGGTGATCGACAACCTGCTGGCGAACGTCCGGGCCCACACGCCGCCGGGTACGCCGGCAGTCGTCACGATCGAGCGCCGGGGCAGCGAGGCCCTCGTCGTGGTCGCCGACCGCGGCCCCGGCCTCGGAGAGGCGGGGATGGCGCGGGCCTTCGAGCGCTTCTTCCGCGGCGACAGCTCCCGCTCGCGCTCCTCGGGTGGCTCCGGTCTCGGCCTCGCCATCGTCCAGGCGATCGTGGCCGCCCACGGCGGCTCGGTGGAGGTGCGCGAGACGGAGGGCGGTGGTGCCACCTTCGTCGTCCGGCTGCCGGCCGCGCCCCTCGAGGAGGAGCCCGCCTGAATTTCAGCGGCTCTCCCGGCCACTCTCAGCCGCCTCCCAGACGCTGTTGTCAGACTCGGGTCATGTCCCTCGAAGCGCCGCGGTGTCGGTGACCTTCGAGCCGGCCACCCGGCCGGCTCGCTCCTCCGGACGGCGCGCCCCCGAGCCCCGGCCCGCCCCGGCCCCGAGGCCCCGCCTGCTCGACGCCGCCCTCGTCGTGGTCGGGCTCGGCTTCGGGGCGACCGTCGGCTCGGCGATCATCGTCGAGACCGCCTCGCAGCTGCAGGCGCCCGGGGGCGTGGCGATGTTCCTCGGCAACCTGACGGGCATGGCGGGCACCTACCTCGCCCTCGTGATGGTGCTGCTCGTGAGCCGGATCCCCCACATCGAGCGGATCCTCGGCCAGGACGGCCTGCTGCGCTGGCACCGCCGGCTGTCTCCGTGGCCGATCTCGCTCATCGTCGCGCATGCCATCCTGCTCACCTACGCCTACGCCGAGGCCTCCCACAGCGGGCTGCTCGCCCAGCTCGCCTCGTTCGTCTCGAGCTACTCGGGCATGCTCATCGCGATCGTCGGCCTCGGGCTCATGGTGCTGGCGGCCGTCCTCTCGATCTACTCGGTCCGCCGGCGGCTGCGGCGGGAGACCTGGTGGGCGATCCACCTCGGGATGTACCTCGCCCTCGCCCTCGCCTTCTCCCACGAGCTGGCGCTCGGGCCCTCCTTCGTCGGCCACCCGGTCACCCAGGTGCTCTGGTCGGTCGCCTGGGCGGCGACGGCCGGCGTCGTCCTCGCCTACCGCTTCGGGCTGCCGGCCTACAGGACGCTCCGCTACCGCCTGAAGGTGGTCGAGGTCCGCCGGGAGACCGAGGACGTGGTCTCGCTCATCCTCGAGGGCCGCGACCTCGACCGCCTGGCGGTCTCGGGCGGCCAATTCTTCGAGTGGCGCTTCCTCACGCCCAAGCTGTGGTGGCAGGCACACCCCTACTCCCTCTCGGCCCGCCCGAAGCCGCCCTACCTGCGCCTCACCGTGAAGGCGGTCGGGGACCACTCGAGCGCCCTCGCCGAGCTCGCCCCGGGGACGAGGGTGGCGATCGAGGGCCCCTACGGCGCCTTCACCACCCACGCCAGGCGCCGTCAGAAGGCGGCGATCATCTGCGGCGGGATCGGCATCACCGCCGCCCGTGCCCTGCTCGAGGACCTCCCGAAGAAGTCCGATCCGGCCGTGCTCTGGCGGGTCTCGACCGAGGAGCACGCCGCCCTGGCGGGCGAGGTGGAAGAGCTGGTCCGGCGCCGGCGGGGCACGCTGCACGTCGTCGCCGGCAACCGCGAGGAGGTCTCGCTGCACCGGGTCGCCCGGCTCGTGCCCGACCTGCGCCAGCGCGACGTCTTCGTCTGCGGCCCGGAGGGCTTCGTCGAGGCCACGCGCCAGGTGCTGGCCGGCGAGGGCGTGCCGCCCGAGGCCGTCCACTACGAGGTGTACGCACTGTGACGCGCCGCACCCCGCTCGTCTCGGCGGCCGCCACGGCCGGGCTCGGGATCGTCCTGCTCGCCCACCTCGGCGCCAAGCCGCGCCTCATCGCCTCGCCGGCGAGCACCTCGGGCGGCGGCTCGGGCCACGCCTCCTCCCACACCGGGTCGTCCTCCTCGACCTCGTCGGGCTCGTCGGTCTCGGGCACGGCCACCGGTGCCCTCGAGCAGTACGGCTACGGCGAGCTCGCCGTGAAGCTCACGGTCCAGCAGGGTCGCATCGTCTCGGCCACGGTCGTCGGCCTGCGGACGGCGGAGACCTACTCCCAGGAGATCGCCGTCCAGGTCATCCCGATGCTGCGCAAGGAGGTGCTCGCCGCCCAGTCGGCCAACATCTCGGGCATCTCGGGGGCGACCTACACCTGCAGCGCGTACGCCACCTCCGTGCAGTCGGCCCTGGACAAGCTGCATCTCAAGTGAGCCCGGCCGTGCTCGCCCGGCACGAGCCGGTGATGGGCACCGTCGTCTCGTTCCGGATCGACCACGACGACGTCGACACCGCTGGCCTCGAGGAGGCCCTCGACGAGGCCGTGGCCGAGCTGCACCGGCTCGACCGGATCTTCAGCACCTGGAAGCCCGAGAGTCCCCTCAGCCGCTGGCGCCGGGGCGAGCTCCTCCTCGGGGAGCTCCCCCCCGAGGTGCCCGAGGTGCTCGCCCGCTGCTCCGAGGCGAGGACGACCACGGCCGGCTACTTCGACCCCTGGTCGATGCCCGGGGGCGTCGACCCGACCGGGCTCGTGAAAGGGTGGGCGATCGAACGGGCCGCCTCGCTGCTGCCCCGCGACGAGGTCCTCGGGACGCTCGTCAACGGGGGCGGTGACATCACCGCCAGCGGGTCGGAGGAGGGTCGCCGCCCCTGGCGCGTCGGCATCCGCCACCCCTGGCGCCCCGAAGCGCTCGCCTGCGTCGTCGAGCTCGCCGGGGGTCGTGCCATCGCCACCTCGGGGCGCTACGAGCGCGGCGAGCACCTGGTCGACCCGCACGCGACCGCCACCGGGCCGGGCCGGGGCGCCCTCGTCGTCTCCGCCAGCGTCGTCGGCCCCTCGCTCGCCATGGCGGACGCCTACGCCACCGCCCTCGCCGTGGCCGGGGAGGACCAAGGGCCGCTCTGCGGCGTGCTGGCGGCGGGCTACGAGGTGTACCGGGTCTTCGACGAGGGTCGGGAGGAGGCGAGCGACGGCTTCCCCTTCCTCGAGGACGGCGCGGCGCCCGCAGGCGCCCCCCGCCCGTGAGTGCCCGGTCCCTACTTGCCGAAGCGGCGTTCCCGCCGGGCGAAGTCACGAAGGGCGCGCAGCAGGTCGACGCGGCGGAACTCGGGCCAGTAGGGGTCGACGAAGACGCACTCGGCATAGGCGGACTGCCACAGCAAGAACCCCGACAGCCTGGCCTCCCCGCTCGTGCGGATGACGAGGTCGGTGTCGGGCAGGTCGGCCCGGTACATCTGCGCCGACAGCCCGGCGACGTCGATGTGGCTCGGCAGCTCGGCGGCGGGCACACCGGCGCTCGCGAGGCCCGAGACGAGGGAGCGGCAGGCGTCGACGATCTCGTCGCGGCCGCCGTAGCCGAGCGCCAGGGTGAAGTGCCACCCGTCCGGCTCGGCGGGGCTCTCCTTCTCGGCAGTGGCCACGGCGTCGGCGAGGCGTGGCGGGAGGAGCTCGAGGCTGCCGATGACCCGGACCGAGCAGCCGAGCTCGCGGGCGAGGGCGGGCAGGTCGTCGAGGAGCTCGACGAGGACGTCGAAGTAGGGCTCGAGCTCCTCGGGCGGCCGGCGGAGGTTGTCGGTCGACAGCACCCAGGCCGTCACCGCCGGGAGCTTCAGCTGGGCGCTCCAGCCGAGCATCTCCCGCAGCTTGTCCATCCCCGTCCGGTAGCTGGCGGTGTAGTCCGCCAGCCCTTCGGCCCGTGCGAAGCGCCGGTGGCCGTCGAGGATGACGCCGACGTGGGCGGGAAGGCGGTCCGGCGGGAGCGAGCGCTGCAGGCGCCGCTCGTAGGCGCGATACAGCGGGGCGGACCAAGCCATGACCCCATTTTCCCCCCTCGAGGGGCGATGCTGGTAGCGCCCCACGGCCTGACAGGGTATTGGTACCGGTCAGACCCCCTGCGCTAGAAGGGACGCGATGTCACAGCCCCGGCCCCCGTCCGCACGAGAGCTGGCGCGCCGCCGCGCCATGGCCCGCAGGCGCCTCGGCCTCCTGCGGCTCGCCGTCCTCGTCGTCCTCGTCGGGGTGATCGCCGGGATCGCCGTCACCCAGCTCGACGGCCCGGGGCCGGCGACGAGCGCCACGCCCCGGAGCCGGGCGGCCCACGAGCAGACGACGGCGGCCCACCGCGACCCTGCCCAACCGGCCGCCGTCGAGTCCGGGCTCGAGCCGTGGGTGCTGAACGGGCCGCTCAGTCGCTCCGTGGTGCTCCCGGCCTCGAACGGCCGCTCCCTCGTCGTCGCCGGCGGGCTGCAGTCGAACGGGTCCTCGGCCGCCGGGATCTACGAGGTGAACCCGCTGAGCGGTGCCGCCACCCAGATCGGCCAGCTCACCGCGCCGCTGCACGACGCCGCCGGCGTCGTCCTCGGCGGCGCCGGCTACGTCTTCGGCGGGGGCGACTCGGTGTCGCTGCCGGCAGCCGAGCGCCTCGCCTCCCTCGGGGGGAGTCCCGCCACGGCGACGGCGACGGCGGTGCACCCGCTGCCGGCGCCCCGCTCCGACGACTCGGCGGTGACCATCGGGTCGGTCGCCTACGTCCTTGGCGGATGGGACGGCTCGACGGGCGACGCCGCGGTCATGGCCACGCAGAACGGCCAGAGCTACACGACCGTCGCCCGGCTCCCCGTCCCGGTCCGCTACGCCGCCGTCGCCGCCCTCGGCGGCCGGATCTACGTCTTCGGGGGCGACGCCACCTCGGGCCCGGGCAAGAACGGGCCGGTGAAGACGATCCAGATGGTCGACCCGGCCACCCGCCGGGCCTCGGTCGTGGGGTCGCTGCCGGTCGCCCTCGACGGGGCGGCGGCGGCCACGCTGAACGGCACGATCTACCTCGCCGGCGGGGCGACGCTGCCCGCCGGCACCGCCCCCGGGGGCCCGGAGCGGGCCGTCTCGACGATCTACGCCTTCGCCCCCGCCAGCCACCGCATGCTGCTCGCCGGGCACCTCATGGCCGCGGTCTCGCACGCCGGCGTGGCGGTCGTCGGCCAGCGGGCCTGGCTCGTCGGGGGCGAGACGGGACCGAACACCGTCAGCGCCGACGTGCAGATGTTCGAGCCGAACCGGCGCTTCGGGACCGCAGGGGCGCCCGGTGCCGGCTCCCCGTTCTTCGGCGACACGCTCCTCATCGCCGACCGCGGGAACAACCGGCTGCTCGCCCTGAACGACCAGAACCGGATCATCTGGCGGTACCCGTCGGCCGGCAAGCCGGCCCCGCCCGGGGGCTTCTACTTCCCCGACGACGCCTTCTTCATCCACCACGGGACGGCGATCATCTCCAACCAGGAGGAGAACGAGACGATCGTCGAGATCGGCTACCCCTCCGGGAAGCTCATCTGGCAGTACGGCCACCCCCGCCAGCCCGGCTCGGCTCCCGGCTACCTGAACAACCCCGACGACGCCTACCTCTTGAAGAACGGCGACGTCACGGTCGCCGACCCGATGAACTGCCGGGTGCTCGTCATCGACCCGGCGACGAAGAAGGTGCTCACCCAGATCGGGACCCCGGGGACCTGCGTCCACCAGCCGCCCCGCTACCTCGGCTCTCCGAACGGCGACACGCCGCTCACGAACGGCGACCTCCTCGTCTCGGAGATCAACGGCTCGTTCATCGACGAGTTCACCCTCCAAGGCAAGCTCGTCTGGTCGACGCACCTCCCGATCGGCTACCCCTCCGATCCCCAGCCCCTCGGGGGCGACCGGTACCTCGTCGCCAACTACGAGAACCCGGGAGCCTTCATCGAGTTCAACCGTGCGGGCAAGGTCCTGTTCCACTACGGGCCGACCTCTGGCACCGGTGAGCTCAACATGCCGTCACTCGTCGAGCGGCTTCCCTCGGGCGTGCTGATGGCGAACGACGACCACAACGACCGGATCATGGCCATCGACCCGGCGACGGGCGCCCTCGTCTACCAGTACGGGCACGACGGCGTGCCGGGAACGGCGCCGGGCTACCTGTTCAAGCCGGACGGCTTCGACATCCTCGGCCCGCACGGGACCTTCCCGACCCATCCGGTCACGGGGTGAGCTGAGAGCTCGTCCCCGGCAGCCTGGGAGCCCGCTGAGACTTCGCCCTGGCGGGGCCAATTCCGCAGGCGTGCTGGGTACTTTGACGGCGTGTCAGAACGAGCACGTCCCCGCGTCCAGCTCCCGATCGAGCAGTTGCCACCACGGCTCGAGCGCCTGTTCGCGCTCATGCGGGTCGACTTCCCCCTCCAGCGGCACCAGCCGAACTCCCGGCGGCTCCTCGTCGCCTCGGTGGTCTCGGTCGTCGGCTCGCTCGTGGCCGACGCCCTCATCGTCGCCGTCGGCACCGTGATCTTCCCCTCCACCCGCGGCTACCCCCACTTCCGCTTCGCCGACTACGCCACCTTGACGGTGATCGGCGTCCTCATCGCCTCCGTCGGCTGGCCGATCGTCACCGCCGTCTCCTCGGCCGCCCGCTGGCTGTTCTTCCGCCTCGCGATCCTCGTCACGCTGGTGCTGTTCCTCCCCGATGCCTACCTGCTCGTCGTCGGCTCCCCCCTCGACGCCGTGCTCGTCCTCATGACGATGCACGTCGCCATCGCCCTCGTCACCTACAACGCCCTCGTCCGGCTCTCGCCACCCGAGCGGCCGAACGCCCTGCAGCGCCTCGCCGGCCTCGGGCGCCGCCAGCTCGTGCGCCGCTGAGGGCTATCAGGCCGACGCCGGCCGCCTCGGCCAGGCGACGGTCTCGCCGCCCGCGAGGAGGCGCACCTCGTCCCCGAGGCGGGCAGCCGGCCGTCCAGCGCAGCGCACCCTGATCGCCGGGCCGTCGGGCACCTCGACGAGCAGCACGCTGTCGTGGCCGTAGTACTCGCTGTGCACGACGCGGCCGACCCCCGGCGCGCGAGGACGGTCCGGCGGTCCGACGGAGAGCTGTTCGGGCCGGATGAGGACGATGACCGGCCCCTCGAGCCCGGCGGCGTCCGAGGCGAGGGTGAGGTCGCCGAAGGGGGTGCGGGCTGTGCCCGCTGCGGCGGTCCCCTCGACGAGGTTCGCCTCGCCGAGGAAGCCGGCGAGCCCGGCGTCGGCCGGTCTCGCGTACAGCTCGGCCGGCGGTGCCAGCTGGCGGATGGCCCCGCCGGCGATCACCCCGACGAGGTCCGAGACCGAGAGCGCCTCCTCCTGGTCGTGGGTGACGAGCACGGTCGTCACCGCCTCGGCCCGCAGGATGCGGACGACGTCGGCCCGTAGCGACGCCCGCAGCCCGGCGTCGAGGGCCGAGAAGGGCTCGTCGAGGAGGACGACCCCGGGACGCGGGGCGAGCGCCCGGGCGAGGGCGACCCGCTGGCGCTGGCCGCCCGAGAGCTCGTGGGGGTAGCGGTGGCCGAGGCCCTCCAGGCCGACGAGCTCGAGCAGCTCGGCGACCCGCCGCTGCCTCTCGGTGCGGGCGAGGCCGAACCCGACGTTGCCCGCCACGTCGAGGTGGGGGAAGAGGGCCCCTTCCTGGGCGACGTAGCCGAGCCGGCGGCGTTCGGGCGGCACGAACAGCCGGCCGGCGTCGACGAGCCGGGAGTCGATGGCGACCGTGCCGGCATCGGGTCGCTCGAAGCCGGCGACGGTGCGGAGCAGCGTCGTCTTGCCGCTCCCCGACGCCCCGAGGACGGCGACCACGGCGCCGTCGGGGACGACGAGGTCGAGCCCGTCGAGGACCGGGGTGGTCCCGAAGGACTTCGAGACGCCGGAGAGCTCGACGCCGCTCACGGCCGCTCCTCGCCGGCGCCGGCGGGTGCGCCGGCCCCGGCCCGCCGGTCGAACCAGCGGCTCAGCACGTAGCCGGGCACGATCGAGATGGCGACCATCGCGGCGGCGTAGGGAGCGGCCTGGGCGTAGGAGACGTTCTCGGTGTAGCCCCAGAACTGGGTGGCGAGGGTCTCCACCCCGGTCGGGACGAGCAGCAGGGTGGCGGTGAGCTCGGTGAGCCCGGAGAGGAAGACGAGGCAGAAGGCCGCCAGCAGCCCCGGGGCGACGAGGGGCAGCGTCACCCGCAGGCGGGCGCGCACCGGCCCGGCCCCGAGGGAGCGGGCCACCTCCTCGAGGCGCTCGGGCGCCCGTGCGACCGAGGCCCGCACCGCCACGAGGCCGAGCGGGAAGAACATCATCGAGTAGGCCGCCACGAGCACCTCGGGGCTCTGGTAGAGGACGCTCAGGTAGTGCTCGGTGACGTAGACGAGGGCGAGCGCCACGACGAGGCCAGGCAGCGCCTGGATGACGAAGGTGCTGCGCTCGAGGCCGGCCGACAGCCGCGATGGGCGGCGGATGGCGTAGAGGGCCACCGGGAGGGCGAGCACGGTCGCCACGGCGGCCGCCAGCCCGCTGTAGAGGACGCTGTAGCCCGCCGCGCTCGCCACCGAGGCGGTCGCCGGCAGCGTGGAGGAGCCGCCTGCCGCGATCCAGTACGAGACGACCGAGAGCGGGAAGCCGAGCCCGAGGCCGACGACGCCGAGAGCGGCCGCCACGGCCACCGGCAGGCTGCGACCGAGGTGGTGGCGGCGCAGCGGCCGGGCCGGCCCCCCGGCGCCCTGGTGCAGGCGCCCCCGCTCGCGAAAGCGCGCCTCCCCGGCGAGGGCGGCGACCGAGAGGAGGACGAGGACGAGCGAGAGGGCGCAGGCAGCCGCGGGGGAGAAGCCGATCTGCAGCTCGGTGAAGATCGCCGTCGTGAAGGTCTGGTAGCGGAGGTTCTCGAAGGCCCCGTACTCGGCGAGCAGGGCGAGCGAGACGAGCAGCGAGCTGCCGAGCAGCGTCGAGCGGGCCTGGCGCAGGTTGACGCGGAGGAAGACGGCGGTCCGCGAGAGGCCGAGGCTGCGGGCCGCCTCCTCCTCGGAGGCATCCGCGCCGCGGAAGGCGGCCGCCATCGGCAGGTAGACGAGCGGGTAGAGACCGAGGCTCATGACGAGCACCGCCCCGGCGTAGCCGTGGACGGCCGGGACGAGGGACGACCAGCTCCAGGCGATGACGAAGTCCGGGATGACGAGCGGCAGCACGAACAGCACGGCGAACAGGCGCCGGCCGGGAAGGTCGGTGCGCTCGGTGAGCCAGGCGGCTCCCGTGCCGAGCCCGGCGGCCAGCACCGTCACGGCTGCTGCCAGGCGGACCGTGTTCCAGAGCAGCATGAGGACCGTCGGCCGGGCGACGAGCGACCACAGCCGGCCGGCCGGGACCCCGGCGGCCTCGAGGAGGAGGAACGCGAGCGGGGCGAGCAGCCCGGCGGCGACCGCCACGCTGGTGAGCGCCAGCACGACCGGCCGCCGGCGGCGCCGGCGGGCCGGGAGGAAGGGGAGGGCCACTGTGCTCACGGGACGAGGCCCGCCTCGCGCATGAGGCCGATGGCCTCCTCGCCGGTCCCGAGGGCGGGGAGCCCGATCGGGTACGGCTGCAGCCGGTCGAGCGGTCGCTCGCCGGCCGGCGCCGCGACGCCGGCGACGAGGGGGTACTCGAAGCTGTCGCTGCGGGCGATGATCCTCTGTCCCCGGCGGCTCACGAGGAAGGCGACGAAGGCGACCGCCGCCTTCGGGTGACGGCTCGAGGCGAGCACCGCCGCCCCCGAGACGTCGACGACGTAGCCGGGATCCCCCGGCCGGAAGAAGGCGAGCGCCGAGTGCATGGCCGCCTGCCCCACCTCGGCGCGCAGCCGGTACCAGTAGTACTGGTTGACGATCCCGATCTCGGCCTGGCCCGAGTTCACCATCGAGGTGACGGTCTCGCTGTCCTGGTACTCATGGGTCGCCCCGTTCGCCTCGATCCCCCTCAGCCAGGCGAGCGCCCGGCTCGCCCCGTAGGCATGCGCGACCGCCGTCACGATCGGCTGGAAGTCGGTCTCCTCGGGGGCGATGGCGAGCTTGTTGCGCCACCTCGGGCTGGCGAGGTCGAGCACCGACCGGGGCAGCTCGCTCCGGCGGAGGTCGCGGGTGTTGTAGACGAGCATGCTCACCCTCGCCGAGACGCCGACGAAGTAGCCCCCGGGGGAGTCGTAGCGGGACGGGACCTCGCCCAGCACCGACCTCGGGAGGCGGGCGAGCAGGTGGTGGCGGGCCAGGTACTCGAGCGCCGGGGAGTTCTCGGTGTAGATGACGTCGGCCGGCGAGGCGGACCCCTCCTCGCCGATCTGGGCGGCGAGGACGTCCTCGTCGTTCGAGCGGATGCTTACGCGCTGCCCGGTCGTGTGCTCGAAGGCCGAGACGAGCGCGCTCGTGGTCTGCTCGTGCTGGCCGTTGTAGAGGACGAGCCCGTCGGCGGCCGGGCTGCCGCAGGCCGCCAGGCCGGCGCCGGCGGCGGCAAGGACGGCGAGGACGACAAGCCCGGCAAGGGGGCGGGGGGGCGTCACGGTTCGGCTGCGCTCCAGTGGATCAGGATCACCTGACAAGAAATATCAGGTTACCCTGATACCGAGCGAGCCGGTCCGCTCAAACCCCTGGGCGGACCGCCGCCCACGGGGCCGCCTCCTCGAGCTCGGAGGCGACGGCGAGGAGCAGGTCCTCCCGCCCGTAGGCCGCCACCAGCTGGACGCCGATCGGCAGCCCGTCGGCGTCTCGATGAAGCGGCAGCGAGATCGCCGGCTGCCCGCTCACGTTGAAGTGCGTGGTGAAGGGGACGAGCGAGGCGGTCCGCGCCTGTGTGGCGAAGGGGTCCCCGGCGGGCGGCACGAGCTCGCCGATCTTCGGCGGCGGCTCGCCGAGCGTCGGGGTGAGCAGGAGGTCGTGGTCGGTGAAGAAGCCCGCCAGCCGGCGGGTGAACGCCGCCCCCGCCGCCAGTGCCAGGGCGTAGTCGGTGGCGCTCGTGGCGGCCCCGGCCTCGGCCATCGCCCAGGTGAGGGGCTCGACGTCCTCGGGCCCGAGCTCCCGCCCGAGCCGCTCGGCGATGCCGAGCACGCCGAGGCGGGCATTCACGGTCCAGCGGGCGAGGAAGGTCCGGGCCACCCCGGGGTCGTCGAGGACCTCGGGGTGCTCCTCGACGACGCGGTGGCCGAGACCCTCGAGGCGGCCGGCGGCGCGCCGGACGGCCGCCTCGCAGTCGGGGTGGAGCCGGCCGTTCGGGCTGTGGGCGAGCAGCCCGACCCGCAGGCCGGCCGGTCGCGCCCTCAGCTCCTCCGCGTAGGGCCGCCGGGGCGGCGGGGCGATCACCATGTCCCCGGCGGCGGGCCCGGCGGTGGCGTCGAGGATGGCGGCGCAGTCGCGCACCGAGCGGGTGAGGACGTGCTGGACCGACAGCCCGCTCTCGTCGCGGTCGGGGCCCATCGTGGTCCGCCCACGCGACGGCTTCAGCCCGACGAGCCCGCACATGCTGGCCGGGATCCGGATCGAGCCGCCCCCGTCGCTGCCGTGGGCCGCCGGGACCATGCCGGCGGCCACCGCCGCCGCGCTGCCCCCGCTCGAGCCCCCCGGGGAGCGGCTCGGGTCGTAGGGGTTGCGGGAGGGACCGTAGGCGGCCGGTTCGGTCACCGGGACGAGCCCGAGCTCGGGGGTGTTGGTCCGACCGAGCAGGACGAAGCCTGCCCGTCGGTAGCGGGCCGTGAGGAAGGAGTCGGAGGCGGCGGTCGCACCCGCCTGCTTGAGCGCCCGGTTGCCGTGGTGGGCCGGGTCACCGGCGGTGTCGGCGTAGAGGTCCTTCACGAGGAAGGGGACCCCGGAGAAGGGCCCGTCCTCGCACCCGGCGTCGATCTCGGCGAGGGCGCGCTCGAAGCGGCGGTGGATCACCGCGTTGAGCTCGCCGTCGACCTCCTCGATGCGGGCGATGGCCGCCTCGGCGAGCTCGCGGGCCGAGACCTCGCCGGAGCGGACGAGGTCCGCCTGGGCCGTCGCGTCGAGCCAGAGGACGTCGTCGATCCGCCGACTGTACTCGCCGGGCGCCGCCGCCTTTCCCTCAGCGTCGTGCCCGCCACCTGCGGGTCGAGAACCGCTCGAGGGCATCGCGGTGGACCTCGACCCCGAGCCCCGGCCCTCTCGGGACGGCGATCGACCCGCCCTCGAGGACGAAGGGGTCGGTGACGTCCTCGTGGAAGTACCGGTTCGTGGCCGAGATGTCGCCCGGGAGCGTGAAGCCCGGAAGGGTCGCGAGGGCGAGGTTGGCCGCCCGGCCGAGCCCGGTCTCGAGCATGCCACCGCACCACACCGGCACCCGAAGGCGCACACAGGTGTCGTGGACGGCCTTGGCCTCGAGGTAGCCGCCCACCCTCCCCGCCTTCACGTTGACGACGCTGCAGGCTCCGAGGGCGACGGCGTCGCGGGCGCTGTCGGCCGAGAGGATCGACTCGTCGAGGCAGACGGGGGTGGCGAGGCGGCGGGCGAGCTCGACATGCCCGAGGAGGTCCTCCTCGTCGAGGGGCTGCTCGACGAGGAGGAGCCCGAAGGCGTCGAGGCGGGCGAGGTGCTCGGCGTCGGCCCTCGAGTAGGCGGCGTTGGCATCGACCTGCAACATGGCGTCGTCGCCGAGCTCGGCCCGCACCCGCCTCACCGGCTCGAGGTCGAAGCCCGGCTCGATCTTGAGCTTCACCCGCCCGTAGCCCTCGGCCCGGTAGGCGGCGACGACGGCGACGAGCTCGTCCACGGTGTCGGTGATGCCGACGGAGACCCCCGGGGCCACCCTTTCGCCCTCGCCCCCGAGGTACTCCTGGAAGGAGCGGCCGGCGGCGGTGAGCTCGGCGTCGAGGACGGCCATCTCGAGGGCGGCCTTGGCCATGCGGTGCCCCTTGAAGGGAGAGAGCAGCCGGGCGACGTCGGAGGCGGCGACGTCCGCGGCGGCGAGCAGGCGCGGGACGAACAGCTCGCTCAGCACGGTCCAGGTCGCCGCGTTGAACTCCGAGGAGTAGAGGGGGGCCCGGTCGGCGACGCACTCACCCCAGCCGTGTGAGTCCGGGCCCTCGAGGTGGACGAGGATCGCCTCTTTGGTGAGCTCGGTCCCGTGCGAGGTCCGGAACGGGCGGACGAGGGGCAGCTCGACGAGGACGAGCTCGACGGCGTCGATCCTCACCCGGTCTCCGATCCGCCGGTGCGCTCGAGCACGTAGCGGCCCTCCTCGTCGAGACCGAGCAGGCGCCCGTTCCCCGAGAGGGCCCCCCCGATGAGGCGGCGGGTGGCCGACCTCCACAGCCCGACGGCGACGGGGTCGCGTCTTCGCAGCGCCTCGACGTCGGCAGGGACGGCGACGGCCACCCGGCGCGCCGCCGGCGCCGGCGTCTCGACCGGACGGCCGTCGCTGCCGGCGACGAGGACGGGTGCCGAGCCGGAGGGCGCCCGCCGCGGCGCCCCGGGGTCGTCGCCCGAGACGTCCCAGCGGACGAGGAGGCGGTCGCTGTCGTCGTCGCCGTTCACCGAGTCGTCCATCCTGCCGTAGAGGTTCTCGAGGTACCTCTCCGCCACGGCGCCGAGGCGGACCAGGTTGAACCAGGCGTTGGCGCGCTGCAGCGGGTCGAAGGTCCAGGTGATCGAGGCGATGCGCCGCTCCCGTGCCCAGGCGCGCTGGTGGAGCTTGAGCGCCAGGCCGACCCCTCTCCCGCGGGCGGACCTCTCGACACCGGTGAGATGGGAGTGGAGCTCGACCGGCTCGGGGCTCGCCCAGGCCACCGAGGCGGCGACGAGCCGGCCCGAGGCGTCGTAGGCGCCGGCGACGTAGTTGCGCGAGAGCACGAGGGCCGAGAGGACGTCGGAGGAGATCGGTCCCCCCGGCTCCCGCCAGATCCCGGCGAGGAGGCCGGCGGCCGCGTCGAGCTCCGCGGTCGTCGCGAGCGGGCGGACGGCGAGCTGGCCCGCAGCAGGC
The DNA here is from genome assembly GCA_021821585.1 of Actinomycetes bacterium. Lineage (GTDB taxonomy): Bacteria > Actinomycetota > Acidimicrobiia > Acidimicrobiales > Bog-793 > JAKACF01. Next base: position 2,117 of record JAKACF010000019.1, on the reverse strand, counting down.
GGCGACATGGGGCGATGCTAGGTGCCCGTCGCGCCGCCCTAGGAATCCGGCAGCCCGGGTGCTAGACCGGGACAGGCTCAACGTGAGGGAGGCAGCATGCGCGTGTCGCTCACCGTCAACGGGAAGGGCCGGGCCGACGAGGTCGAACCCCGCCTCCTTCTCGTCCACTACCTGCGGGACGTCGTCGGGCTGACGGGGACCAACGTCGGCTGCGACACGAGCTCGTGCGGCGCCTGCACGGTGCTCGTGAACGGCGAGTCGGTGAAGTCCTGCACGATGCTCGCCGTCCAGGCGGAGGGGGCTGCGGTCACCACCATCGAGGGGCTCGCCTCGGACGGTGCGCTCCACCCGCTGCAGGAGGCCTTCAGGGAGCACCACGCGCTGCAGTGCGGCTACTGCACCCCCGGGATGGTGATGGCCGCCAGCTCGCTCCTCGCCGAGCACCCCCACCCGAGCGAGGCCGACGTCCGCGAGGGCCTCGAGGGCAACCTCTGCCGCTGCACCGGCTACCACAACATCGTGAAGGCCGTCCTCTCGGCGGTGGCGCCATGACCGCCACCGAAGCCCCCCGCAAGGGCGTCCTCGGGACGCGGCTCGTCAGGCGGGAGGACCCCGAGCTGTTGACCGGCGAGGCGCGCTTCGTCGCCGATCTCAAGGTGAGCGGGACGCTCCATCTCGCCCTCGTCCGCAGCCCGATGGCGCATGCCCGCATCGCCTCGGTCGACGTCTCACCGGCTCTCGAGGTGCCCGGCGTCGTCGCCGCCTACAGCGGGGCCGACCTCGAGGGCGAGTGGGCGGGGCCCCTGCCGTGCGCCTGGCCCGTCACCGACGACATGCGCCAGCCCGCCCACCTCCCCCTTGCCGCCCGGGAGGTCTGTTACGTCGGCGACGCCGTGGCGGTCGTCGTGGCCGAGACGGAGTACGCCGCCCGGGACGGGGCCGAGGCCGTGCTCGTCGACTACGACCCGCTCCCCGTCGTCGTCGACCTCGAGGCGGCCGAGGCCGACCGGGCGCTCGCGCACGAGGAGCTCGGCACCAACACGAGCTACGTGTGGGAGCTGAAGCCGGACGAGGCCGCCGTCGAGGCGGCCTTCGCCGGCGCCGCCCACGTCGTGGAGGGCCGCTACGTCCAGCAGCGCCTCATCCCCTCCGCCATCGAGCCGCGGGGCGTGGTGGTCGTCCCTCAGCCCTTCGGCGGGGAGTTCACGGTCTACTCGGCCACCCAGATCCCCCACATCTTGAAGGTGATGCTGGCGGTGACGACCGGGGTCCCCGAGACCTCTCTCCGGGTCGTCGCCCCGAGCGTCGGAGGGGGCTTCGGCTCCAAGCTCAACGTCTACGCCGAGGAGGTGCTCGCCCTCGTCCTCGCCCGCAAGCTGAAGCGGCCGGTGCGCTGGATCGAGACCCGCTCGGAGGCCACCCAGGCCACCATCCAGGGCAGGGGCCAGATCCAACAGATCGAGCTGGCGGCCGACGAGCGGGGCCGGATCCAGGCCGTGCGCGTCCGGCTGCTCGCCGACATGGGCGCCTACCTCCAGCTCGTCACGCCGGGGGTCCCGCTGCTCGGCGCCTTCCTCTACACCGGGGTCTACGACGTCCCCGCCTACTCGTTCTCGTGCCGCTCGCTGTTCACGAACCTGACGCCGACCGACGCCTACCGCGGCGCCGGCCGGCCGGAGGCGACCTATGCCATCGAGCGGGCGATCGACGTCCTCGCGACCCGGGTCGGGGTCGACCCCGCCGAGATCCGCCGGCGCAACTACATCCGCCCCGAGCAGTTCCCCTACTCCTCGGCCGCCGGGCTCGTCTACGACTCGGGAGCCTACGAGGCGGCCCTCGACAAGGCCCTCCAGCTGGCCGGCTACGAGCAGCTGCGTGCCGAGCAGGCGCGGCGCCGGGAGGCGGGGGAGCGGCACCAGATCGGCATCGGCCTCTCGTCCTACATGGAGATGTGCGGGCTGGCGCCCTCGAGGGTGCTCGCCTCGCTCAGGTACTCCGCCGGCGGGTGGGAGGCGGCGACGGTGCGCATCCTGCCGACGGGCAAGGTGCAGGTGGTGACGGGGACCGCCCCGCACGGCCAGGGGCACGAGACCTCCTGGTCGATGATCGCGGCCGAC
>JAKACF010000333.1 GCA_021821585.1 Actinomycetes bacterium | reverse complement strand
CTGTGCGGTGCGCGCCGCCTGGCGCATCTCCCGCTTCTTCCACCGCGAGTCCTGCGGCCAGTGCACGCCGTGCCGGGAAGGTGCCGGCTGGATCGACAAGATCCTGAGGCGGATCGAGGACGGCCTCGGGCGGGAGGAGGACCTCGACCTGCTGCTCGACGCCTGCGACAACATCGCCCCCGGGCTCACCTGGCCGCCCCGCCAGACCACGATCTGCGTCCTCGGGCCGTCCATCCCGTCCTCGATCGTCTCGGGCATCCACCAGTTCCGCGACGAGTTCCTCCTGCACGTGAAGGAGGGCGGCTGCCCCATGCCGCCCGACGAGGTCCGCCATGTCTGAGACGACGGGCACGAACGAGCTCACCGTCACGATCAACGGCAAGCAGGTCGCCGCCGAGCCCGGCGAGCTCATCATCGACGTCGCCGAGCGCTCCGGCGTCTACATCCCGCGCTTTTGCTACCACCCCCGCATGAAGCCGGTCGGGATGTGCCGGATGTGCCTCGTCGAGGTCTCGAGCCCCCGCGGGCCGAGCCTGCAGCCGGCCTGCTTCGTCCCGGTGGCGGACGGCCAGGAGGTGAACACCGACGTCGCCGGCGCCCGCAAGGCCCAGGAGGGGGTCCTCGAGTTCCTCCTCCTCAACCACCCGCTCGACTGCCCGGTCTGCGACAAGGGCGGCGAGTGCCCGCTGCAGGACCAGGCGATGAGCCACGGGCCGGGCGAGTCCCGGTTCATCGAGGAGAAGCGGCACTGGGCAAAGCCCATCGTCCTCGGTCCCCTCACCCTCCTCGACCGGGAGCGCTGCATCCAGTGCGCCCGCTGCACCCGCTTCGCCGAGGAGATCGCCGGGGAGCCGCAGATCGACTTCTTCAGCCGGGGCGACGCCATCGAGGTGGCGACCTTCCCCGAGCGGCCGTTCACCTCCTACTTCTCGGGCAACACCGTCCAGATCTGCCCCGTCGGGGCGCTCACCTCGGTGCCGTACCGGTTCAAGTCGCGCCCGTGGGACCTCGAGCAGGTCGAGACCACCTGCACCTTCTGCGCCGTCGGCTGCCGCATCGTCGCCCAGTCCTCGGCCGGCAAGGCGGTCCGCTTCCTCGGGGTGGACTCCGACCCGGTCAACCAGTCGTGGCTCTGTGACCGCGGGCGGTACGGCTTCGAGGCGATCCACGCCACCGAACGCCTGCGCGAGCCCATGCTGCGTCGAGACGGCGAGCTCTCGCCCGCTTCGTGGAACGAGGCGCTGCGCGAGGTCGGCGCCGGCCTGCGCCAGGCCCTCTCCTCCCAGGGTCCTACCTCCATCGGGATCATCGGCGGCGCCCGCCTGCCGAACGAGGACCAGTACGCCTGGTCCAAGCTCGCCCGAGCCGTCATCGGCACCGACAACGTCGACGCCCAGCTCGGCGACGGGCTGCCGGCCGAGCTCGTGGCCTCGCTCCCGCAGGCGACGATCGACGACGCCTGTTCGGCCAAGGCCGTCATCCTGCTCGCCGGCGACCTCCACGAGGAGCTCCCGGTGCTCCACCTCCGACTGCGCACGGCGGCCGCCCACCGGGGCCTCCTGCTCGTCGACTGCTCGCCGGTCCCGACCGCCCTCTCCGAGGTGGCCGTCGCCCTGGCACCCGCCCGGCCGGGCGAGGCCGCCGCACTCGCCGCCGCACTCGTGGCCGAGGGCGAGGTCCCCGAGGTGCCGGGCGTGAGCGCGGCGGCGGTCTCGGCCGCCCGCACGGTCCTGTCCGGGCTGAAGGGCGAGGAGATCGTCGTCGTGGTCGGCCGCACCTCGGTCGCCGAGCGCCCCGACTCGCTGGCGGCTGCCGCCGCCATCCTGTCGAAGGGCCTTCCCGGCGTCCGCTTCCTCACCGCCCTCAGGCGGGCCAACGTGCGGGGCGCCATCGACATGGGGCTCGCCCCCGGCATGCTGCCGGGCCGGGTCACCCTCGAGGGGGCGCAGGAGTGGTTCGAGTCGCAGTGGGGGAGCGTGCCGTCCGGTCGCGGCCTCGACACGAGGGCGATGCTGGAGGCGGCTTCTGCCGGCGCCCTCCGGGCCCTCGTCCTCCTCGGTGCGGACCCGCTCGCCGACTTCCCCGACCGGGAGCTCGCCACCCAGGCGCTCGAGCGGATCCCCTTCCTCGTCGCCGTCGACACGCTGCCGTCGGCCTCGGCCCAGCTGGCCGACGTCGTGCTGCCCGCCGCCGGCTTCGGCGAGCGGGGCGGGACGACCACGAACCTCGAGGGGCGGGTGACCCGCCTCGCCCAGAAGGTGGTGCCGCCGGGAGTGGCCCGGCCCGACTGGGTGATCGCCGTCGAGATCGCCGAGCGGCTCGGCGTCGACCTCGGCTTCGACCACCTCGAGGGCATCTGGGAGGAGATCGAGCAGGTCGCCCCGGCTCACCGTGGCGCCACGGTCTCGGCCGTCTACGGCCAGCCCGGCGACGGCGTCGTCCTGCCGGTGGCTGCCGTCGGCCTGCCGAGGCTCGCTCCGGCGCGCCTCGACCCGATGGCGACGCCCGGCATCGACTCGGTCATCACCCAGGGCGCCCCCATGTTCGCCGGAGCGGCCGCGGTCGGTTCGGGCGGGGTGGAGGAGTCCGTGGCGATCGAGGAGGGCGGCGCCGCTCCTCCCGAGCTGCAGACCGAGAGCCTGACCCCGAGCGGACCTGCCCGGCCCTCCCCGCTCGCCTTCGACGCCGACAGGTGGCCGGTGCCGGCCCCTCCGGTGCCGGACGCCTACTCCTTCCGGCTCGTGACCCGGCGCTCGCTCTACGACCACGGGACGCTCGTCCAGGCCTCCCCGTCCCTCGCCGCGCTGGCACCCTCCCAGGAGCTGCGCGTCCGGCCACGCGAGCTCGACAAGCTCGGCCTCGCGAGCGGTGACCGGGTGAGGCTCCGGTCGGCCCGCGGCGAGGTCGTGGTGCCGGTCGTCGCCGACGAGGCGGTGCCGGCAGGTGTCGCCGTCATCGGGCTCAACCTCGCCCCGGTCGACCAGCCGGGCGCGACGGCGCTGCTCGACAGCGACGAGGCGGCCCAGCCGGTCCGGATCGAGACGGTGGAGGGCTGATGCAGGATCCCCTGTTCATCCACGGAGTCGACCTCGGCGTCGTCATCATCGCGATCGTGAAGGTCGTCGTCGTCTTCGCCGTCCTGCTCGGCGCCGTGATGCTGATGATCTGGCTCGAGCGCAAGGTCATCTCGGACATGCAGAACCGGATAGGACCGAACCGTGCCGGCCCCTTCGGGCTGCTGCAGTCGCTGGCGGACGGGATCAAGCTCTTCTTCAAAGAGGACCTGCTCCCCGAGCGGGCGGACCGGATCGTCTTCAAGCTGGCCCCCTACCTC
>JAKACF010000332.1 GCA_021821585.1 Actinomycetes bacterium | reverse complement strand
GCCCGAGGACGTCGACTGGGACACGATCGGCGGGCTCGTGCTCGCCAAGGCGGGCCACGTCCCCGCGGCGGGCGAGACGGTGAGCGTCGGGCCGTACTTCCTCACGGTCGACCGCGTGGTCGGGCGTCGCATCGGGGCGGTCCGGGTCGAGCGCCGGGTGGGCGAGCAGCTCACCTTCGCCGCCGACTCGGCCGAGGCCTCCGGCGCGCCGGTGACCAAGCTGCCGTGAGCGACGAGCCCTCCGAGGAGGCGGCCGGGACCGAGGAGGTCCGCTCCGGCTTCGTGGCGGTCGTCGGCCGTCCGAACGTCGGCAAGTCGACCCTCGTCAACCGCATCGTCGGGGCGAAGGTGGCCATCACCTCGCCGGTCCCCCACACCACGCGGACGAGGATCCGCGGCGTCCTCGACCGCCCCGACGCCCAGCTCGTCTTCGTCGACACCCCGGGGCTCCACCGGCCCCGCACCGCCCTCGGCGAGCGGCTCAACGAGACGGCGTCCGGCTCGCTCGAGGACGCCGACGTCTGCCTGCTCGTCGTCGAGGCGAACGCCCCGATCGGCCGGGGCGACCGCTACATCGCCGAGCGGCTGCCGGCGGGGTCGGTCGTGGCGGTCAACAAGGCCGACCGGGCGAGCCGGGCCGGCGTGCTCGAGCACCTCGCCACCGCCGCCGGCTCCCTCGGACTCGTCGACGCCGAGTTCTTCCCGATCTCGGCACGGACCGGCGAGGGCGTGGACGAGCTCGTCGAGCACCTCGTCTCGCGCATGCCGCTCGGCCCGCGCTACTTCCCCCCGGGCATGGTGAGCGACGTCCCCGAGGCCTTCTTCGTCGCCGAGCTCGTGCGGGAGCAGCTGATCCGCTTCGCCGAGGAGGAGCTCCCCCACTCGATCGCCTGCCGGGTCACCGAGTGGGAGTGGCCGAGGATCCGCTGCGAGATCCTCGTCGAGCGGGAGTCCCAGAAGCCGATCGTGATCGGCCGGGGCGGCTCGGTGCTCAAGTCCGCCGGCACGGCCGTGCGCGAGCAGCTCCCGCCGGGTTGCTACCTCGAGCTCTTCGTGAAGGTCGAGAAGGGCTGGCAGCGCCATGCCGAGCTCATCGAGCGGCTCGGGTACTGATCCGGCCGAGCCGTCGCCGCCCAGCTGGCGGCGACGGCCGGGCGAGGGCGCCTACGCCCGGAGCGAAGCCGAGCGCCGCTACCTCTGCCGTGAGGTGCCGCCGGGGGCGACCGGGCCGAGGCGCATCCTCGACCGCTACCTGCGCCGCACCAGCCTCAGGCTGCGCCTGATGTCGTCCGGCCGGGAGGTGACCTACAAGCTCGGCCAGAAGGTGCGACCCCGGGCCGACGCGGCCTCGTCATGATCACGAACCTCTACCTCACCGCCGGTGAGTACGCGGTCCTCGCCGGGCTCGAGGCCGACGAGCTCGAGAAGACCCGGTTCGACCTGCGCGAGGAGGGACGGCGGTTCTCCGTCGACCGCTTCGAGGGGGCGTGGTCGGGCCTCGTCCTCGCCGAGGAGCAGGTGGAGGGCGGCGAGGGGGTCGGTGGACTCCCCGGCTTCGCGCTCGCCGAGGTGACCGGCGACGACCGCTACTCGGGAGGCCGCCTGGCCGCCGCCTCGGAGCCCGAGCGGCGCGCCCTCGTCGCTCGCCTCGGCTGAGCCGCCGGGAGCGCTGCAGTCGCCGAGCGGGGGCGGGCACCGGGACCGGACACCGGCGGTCGGGCGGGGCGGTCGGGCGGGGCGGTCGGACGCCGGGCAGGCCCACCGGGACCGGCGTCGCCCGGGGTCGACCGGCCAGCCGTTCAGCCGGCCTGCGAACGGACGAGCTCGATGACGGCGGTCAGGTCCTCATCGGCAAAGCCGGTGGCGGCCGCCTCCTCGTAGCGCCGCTTGACGAGCTCGGCGACGGGAAGGCGGATCGCTTCCCGGGCCGCCATCTGCTCGGCGAGGCTCACGTCCTTCGCCCCGAGCGGCGTCGTGAACCAGTCGGTGTGCCTCCCGCTGAACAGGGCGTCGAGGCGGTTCCTGAGCCCCGGGGCGACGAGCGGCGAGGAGTCGAGGAACTGCCGCAGCACGTCCTCGGGGAAGCCGACGGCCTGGGCGGTCGCCACCGCCTCGGAGAGGACGACGAGGCCGGCGAGCAGGAGGTAGTTGGCGAGCAGCTTCAGCTGCAGGGCGCGCTCGCGCTCCTCGCCGAGGTAGCGGACGTCCTCCGAGAGCGCGCCGTAGGCCGGGGCGAGGCGGTCGAAGTGGTCCCTCGGGCCGGCGACGAGGTAGACGGCCTTGCCGGCCTCGACGGCCGACGGCGCCCCGAGGATGGGCCCGGCAAGGCTGCGCCCGCCGGTCGCCTCGGCGAGCTTGGCCGCCGTCTCGGGGGAGACGGTGCTCATGTCCACGAGCACCGCCGACTCGCCGAGAGCCGAGGCGATCTCACCCTCGCCGGTCACGACCGACAGCACGGCGGCGTCGTCGGCGAGGCACACCAGCACCACCTCGACCGCGGTGGCCGCCTCGGCGGCAGAGGCCGCCTCGGTCGCGCCACGCTCGACGAGGTCGCCGGCCCGCCCGGGCGAACGGTTCCAGATGGTGACGTCGTGGCCCCCGTCGAGCAGGCGGCCGGCGACGGCCTGGCCCATCTTGCCCATACCGATGACGGCGATCCTCATGAGCCTCCTCCTTCGGGGGGGCGGCGGACGCGCCCTTCAGCACCTACCCGATCCGCTCCGTCGCCATGAGCGCCGACGGCGACGGCCACCCTCCCCGCGGCTCCCGGCGACCCCTCGTCGCCGAGCGAGCGCAGGAAGGCGACCGCCTCCTCCCGGTCGCGGGTGCGGCGCATCTTCGGGAGCGCCTTCACGAGGTAGCCGGAGTACGAGGCGGTGGCGAGACGGGGGTCGAGGACGGCGACGACGCCCCTGTCGGTGGCAGAGCGGATGAGGCGTCCGGCCCCCTGGGCGAGCAGCGTCGCCGCCCGGGGGAGGTCGACGGCCCGGAAGCCCTCCGCCCCCGCCGCCTCGCGGCGGGCAGACATCAGCGGGTCGTCGGGCCGCGGGAAGGGGATCTTGTCGAGGACCACGAGCGACAGGGTCGCCCCCGGGACGTCGACTCCCTGCCAGAACCCCATCGTCGCGAACAGACAGGACGCCTCCTCGGCCGCGAAGGCGGCGACGAGCGCCGTCTTCGGGAGGTCGCCCTGGACGTGGATCGGCCACGGCACGCGTGTGCGCAGCGCCGCCCCGGCCTCCTGCATCGCACGGCGGCTCGTGAACAGCGCCAGCGTCCGGCCACCGGCGGCGAGGATCAGCGCCTCGAGCTCGTCGTGGAGTCGCGCCTCTGCGCCCGG
>JAKACF010000331.1 GCA_021821585.1 Actinomycetes bacterium | reverse complement strand
TTCACCTGTGGCCCCCGAACATGTTGACGACCGCACCGCACAGGAGGCGAGGGTGGCACTGACCTGGACCCGCTCCATCGAGTGGGACGCCGAGGACTGGCGAAAGAACGCTGCCTGTCGGGACACAGACCCCGACTTGTTCTTCCCGGTCGGCACGACCGGTCAGGCCGTGGACCAGATCGAAGCCGCCCGTTCCGTCTGCGTCAGCTGCGAGGCGCGCGAAGCCTGCCTCGAGTTCGCCCTCGCCACCAACCAGGAGTCCGGCGTGTGGGGCGCCACCTCCGAGGAGGAGCGGCGCAAGCTGCGCAAGGCCTGGCTGGCCGCCCGCCGGCGGCGGGCCTCCTGAGGCCCCCCGCACTCAGCGCTTCATTGCCGTCCGGCAGGCTCTCGCCATCGCCGGAGAAGGCCTGAGGCCGGCCGCCCCGCCGGCGCTCGTCACCCCGCAGAAGCTGTCGAGCCCGACCTGCCACGCTCCGGCCGCGTCGAGCACCGCCGAGGCCGTGCTCCACGAGCGCCCCGCCAGCCGGTAGACGACCTCGGCTCGTCGGGAGGAGATGAAGGCGACGTCGGCCACGACGACCGACCTGCGAGACTGCGCCGCCCTGCCCGCTGCCCCGTTGGCCGTGTCGGAGGTGGTCCCCGAGCCGACACCGGCCGAACGGCCGAGCGCCGGGGTGCTCTCGACGGCGGACATCGCTGCGGCCAGCGCGTCGTTCGGGGGGTCGAAGGCCTGGTGGAAGGCCGCGACGACCGAGGCGGCGGCGAGGAGCGGGCTGGCCGGAGGACGAACCGAGCCCGGCGCCGACCAGGCGCCGCAGCCCGCCGCCCGGGTGAGAGCGGCTCCGCCGGCGCCTCCCTGGAGCCGGGGCCCGAAGCCGAGGAGGAAGCCGAGCGACTGGAGCGGGTGCCCGCTCGCGTTCTCGGCGACGGCGCTGAAGATGCGCCCCCGCTCCGCTGCCGGCACGACCCCGCCGAGGACGGCGAGACCGTCCGTCGGCACCGCCTCGTCGGTGAGGCCGCCCGGTTGCTCGGCCGCCACCCGGGCGACCCGAGGACCGACGGCGACCGTCGCCCACCACAGCCCGAGCCGGGAGGAGGAGGGGGCAAAGCCCGAGTCGACGATCTCGAGGCCGGTCGCCGCCAGCGGCTGCATACCGACGACGCCGGTGGCCGACCCGCTCGCCGCACCGTTGCTCGCCGTCGTCGTGACGAGCTCTCCCCCGTAGCAGCCGGCGGCACGGCCGCCGGACACCCGCACCGGTCCGAGCGCGGCTGCCCCAAAGGCGAGCCGGGTCCCGCCCTGGCCCGTGCGGGCGAGGCCGACGGGCGCCTGCAGGACCTGGCGTAGCCCGGCGGTCGCCTCGTTCAGGTCGAAGGGCGCCAGCCGGCCCCCGCTGCGCGACGCCGTCGGGCCGACAGGAAGGGGGCCGCCCTGGTTCCCGGTCAAGCCGGACAACAGGGCGTGCCGGGTGCGGCTCGGCGCCATGAGCGACCCGGTCGCCGCCCCGGCGGCCGAGGCCACCAGCACGACGGCGGCCGTCGCCGCCAGCCGGGAGCGGCCAGGACGGGGGCGCCGTCCCTCGATCCGCCGCCTCAGGTCTGCGAGATCGGCGTCGACCCGTACGCTCGACGCCTCGGCACGAAGCGCCCGGCGGAGCCGGTCCTCGAAGTCTCCCGGCACCCGGCCGTCACTCATGGCTCGAGCACCTTGCGCAGGCTGGCGAGCCCCCGGTGGACGAGCGAGCCGACCGTTCCCGGCCGGCAGCCGAGGACGTCGGCGATCTCCTGCTCGGACAGGTCGGCGTAGTAGCGAAGCACCACGGCCGCCCGCTGGCGGTACGGCAGCGTGAGCAGCACGTCGTGCAGCTCGCCGGTGGCGCCCGAGCCCCCTCGCCCGCCGTCGGAGTCGACGACGTAGAGCAGCGGCCTCCGGTCCCTCTCCCGCCCCATGCGCCGGAAGTGCGACCGGCAGGCGTTGACGACGGCCTGCTTCGCGTAGTGGTGCGGGCTCTCGAGCTCGCCGTAGCGGCGGTGCAGCCGGACGAAGCAGTCCTGGACGAGGTCCTCGGAGACCTCGATCGAACCGGTCAGCACGTAGGCCAGCCGGACGAGCGACTGGTAGGAGGAGGCGTACAGCTCCTCGAAGCTCGGGCGGGCGGGGCCGAGCGACTCGGCTGCCTGCTCCGGCTCGCGAGTGAGCTCCACCATCGCCATCGGGAGCTGAGACGCCGGAGGGGGCTCCGATCTTGCGTCGAGGAGGTCCGCCTCGGCGGGAGGGGGGCCCGGCAGGGCGGCATCGGCCCCGCCGGGGCCCACCCACGCTTCGGCCATCTCACCCCCTCCCCATAGGCGCTAGGCGCCCCCGGCCCGGTGCACCGGGACGTCGATCCGGACGAGGGTGCCGTCGTCGTCGACCATGGTGATGGTCCCGTTCAGCTGGGTCCGGACGAGGTCCCGGACGATCGACAGCCCCAGGCTGCGCGTGCGCTCGATGTCGAAGCCCAAGGGTAGCCCGACGCCGTTGTCCCTGACGATCACGCCGTAGCCGTCTGCGTCGTGGCGGAAGACGAGGTCGATCCCGGCCGCAGGTGCCGGCTCGCCCCGGTCACGGGGCACGAAGGCGTGCTCGACGGCGTTCTGCAGCAGCTCCCCGATCACGACCGAGAGCGGCGTCGCCATCTCGGCCGGGATGTCGCCGAGCTCGCCCTCCACCCGCACCGCCACGTCGTGCGGCCCCACGTTGGACTCCCGGGCCATCTTCACGAGGGCGTGGACGATCTCGTCGAAGGGCACCTGGTCCCCCGCCTCGCGCGACAGGATCTCGTGGACGACCGCGATGGCCCGGATGCGGCGCTCCGCCTCGGCGAGCGCGGTCCGGGCGGCCGGGACGTCGATCCGCCTCGCCTGCAGGCGGAGCAACGAGGAGATGGTCTGCAGGTTGTTCTTCACCCGGTGGTGGACCTCGCGGATGGTGGCGTCCTTGGTGAGAAGGAGCCGGTCACGCCGCCGGACGTCGCTCACGTCCCGCAGCAGCACGAGGGCGCCGGTGATCTCGCCACGGGCGAACAGCGGGAGGCAGCGGAACAAAAGCGTCACGTCCGAGCGCCGCTCGATCTCCTCGACGACCGGCAGGCGCGTCGAGAAGGAGTCCTGAACCACCGTCGTGTCGAGGCCGAGGGCCGAGAGCGTCGAGCCGTTGATGGCGCTCATGATCCCGATCCGGTGGAGGGCCGAGACGGCGTTCGGGGAGGCGAAGATGATCCTCCCCCGCTCGTCGACGACCATGACGCCGTCGCCGACCCGCGGCGAGTGCTCGACGGGCAGCTCGTCGTCGGGGAAGGG
>JAKACF010000330.1 GCA_021821585.1 Actinomycetes bacterium | reverse complement strand
TGCAGTGGTGACAGAGCTGATGGCCACCGAGACCCTTGCGCCGCGCCCGCGGCGATTGCTCCCCGCGGCGCGGCACCACCGACGCCGACCACGAAGCAGGACCCCGCCCGACCAGGTAGCCGAGGGAGACCGGCGCAATCGAACCTCCCCAACGAGAGACGCGACGGTCGGCTCGGCCGTCATGAGAGCCCAGGGCTCATCCGCCGAGCGCGAGCAGCGCGAACGGCGAGCAGCAGGTCGGGCGACAAGACCTCGCGTCCGACGGCATCGGGAGCGATGCGGCACTGCGGGGACGGCTGCCTTGTCGTACCTACGACCCGCGCCTCCAAGGGCGAGTGAGGGTTCGCTGGGACCGGCGACGCGAACGGAATGTGACAAGTGAACGCGACACACCTGGCGCGCCGTCCGTCACGGCCAGCAACACCGCAGCGTCTACCATTCAGGCCGCCCGCGAAGAGAAGAATGCTCATGAGTGACGCTCGGAAAGTGGCATTAGCTCGCTCGTCGGCGTGCCTGGCCGTTCTGGTTCTCATTCTGGCGGCCTGTGGGTCCGGCACGAGCGCGGGGCCGAGCGCGACTTCTCGGACGTCGGATGCCTGCAGCTCGCTCTCTCGGGGGAAGGCCGCCGAGACGCTCCTTCCCGGTCTCTTCGCGGTTTCCGCGGCAGCCGGCACAGACCAAGCCTGGGCGCTCGGGCAACACCGGGCCAATGCCGGCTGTGGCTTCACCTACTACCTCGTCCACTTCAGCGGTCTCGCCTGGACGGAAGTGGCGGCCTTTCCGCCAGAGGACCGGCTGTCGGGCGTGTCGGCCATCTCCGGACGCAAGGCCTGGATCTGGGGCTCGTACCAGCGGGGAACCGACTGGAACGCGCCTCCGATTCTCGACGTCGTCTCCGGCAACACGGTCCGTCAGGCAAACCCGCCGATGCTGAGTCACGTGTACGGCTGGGGCTTTGCCGCAAGCGGACCGGAGAATGCTCTCTTCGCTGGCGGGGCCCGCAGCCGCCGCGGACGCTTCCTCGGGGTGCGGGTCGCTGGCTGGGACGGCGGCTCCTGGCACAGCCTCCCGACGCCGCCTTCGGTCTCAGGACCGCTCTCGCTCAGCACCTCGGGGAGCTCGGACAGCTGGATGGCGACCATGACGGCCGGGAAGTCGCGGGTGTTTCACTGGGACGGCACGAGTTGGTCGGCGTCCTACGCGCCGCCGGCGGCCCTCTACCGGCCCAACTCGGCCCCCGCACGGATGTCGGTCGCGTCGACACCCGGTCGAGCATGGGTCGTCTACAACCAAGAGAGCACCGTCGACCCAGAGAACGGACCGGGTCCGCCTCCACGCCCGTTCTCCGCCTATTTCGATGGACTCAGATGGCGAGCGGTCGCGGTTCCATCCAGCTTCTCCACCCTCTCGGCGGTCACCCTCGCGGGCGGCGACGCCTGGGCCTTCGGTCAGCTGAAGACCAACTTCCCCGCAATCGCCTATTCCCACCTTGGAACCGCTTGGAGGCTTCAACGACTCCCACCCCCTCAGTACAAAGGGTGCAATCCCGCTGAACCGGGCATCAGCGCCGCCTCTCCCACCTACGTGGTCGCCGTCGGCTGTCTCGCCTTCGTCAACAACGGGCGCCTCTGGCAACGGGTCGACCCACGCCCGAGCCGATGGAGCGGCTCGTAAGCGTGGCTGCAACCACAGCGGACGGGTCGGGGATCCCGGCGCCGGCATGGCGGTCCTGGCACGTCGGCCATGCGAGGTGACGACCCCGTGGTGAACGCTCTCGACGACGAGACCCTCGACGCCGCCTTGGGCGCCGACGGTCACCGCCTGGAGCTCAGGTGCAGGCGGCGCACCCACCGAGCCTCGACCTGGCGGTCGCGGGTACCGCTCGGACATGGCCGCCACCTGTCCCGCCGCCCCGTATTCGGTCCTCCCGGGGGAGTGCACCTGGCTAGCAGGACGCCGGGCGTTCGCTCCGTTGTGCTCGGGAGGGTACGGCCGTGCCACACACCGCGCTCGGGACGATGCTCGCTCCTCACGGCCGTCGACGTCTGACGTGCAGTGCGGTCCTCGCCCTCGACTCCATCCGGGTGGTGACGTTCAGGCGCCCTATCCCCCCGGTCGGCGGGGTTGGCCGCTTACAGGAAGCCGCATCCTCTGACATCGCCCGGCTGACAGGCCAGCCTCAGTCGACGCGGGGTGTCCAGCTCCGAGTCGCCCTCAGGCGCCCTCGACCGTCTCGCCATCGAAGAGCTCGTCACGTTCGCGTATCGAGGGCGACAGCACGGCTTCGCCGTACATCGCCGCAAAGGCATCCATGATCTCCTCGAAAGGAAGGTCGTCGTACACGCCGCGGACGGCGACGTACTCCATGTGGCGCCGGCCGTCGACCGAGTACTCGTGGAAGAGGGCATCGTGTTCCCCGTCGAACTCGAGAGCGCGCACACCGAAGCGCTGGCACAGCTCCACGTTGAAGGCCGGGGTCGCCTTCACCCACCGGTGCTCGAGCCACATCTCGACGTAGCCGTGGTAGATGAAGAGGTCGGTGCCCTGTCGCGCCAGGAGCTTCTCGCTCGCCAAGTGGTTGCGGACGTCGGCGAAGCCGAGACGGGTCGGTATCCCGACAGCTCGCGTCGAGGCCGCCAGCAGGACGGCCTTCGGGATGCAGTAGGCGGACGGGGCCTGAAGGACGGCGCTCGCCCGGTAGTCCTCCCTCGAGGCCGAGATGCTGTAGGGGTCGTAGCGGATGCCGTCCCTCACCGCGTAGAAGAGAGCCACCGCCCTCTCGCGGGGAGAGGACGCCGACTTCGTCGTCTCCTCGGCGAAGTTCGCCACCTCAGGCCGGTCGAAGTCGAGGAAGTAGGTCGGCTGAAGCAGCTTGCCCGCTCGCTCCTCCGCCTCGGTCAGGCCAGTGTCCGTCGCATCGGAGGACGAACCCTCCGTCTGTCGCCCCGAAAGCACCAGAGCAGTCTAGGTCAGGCGTCACCAGGTGTTGCCGGGGTCGGTGCACGCCCGCCTGCAGGAGAAGTCCAGTTCCGCTCCAGATTGGCGATGAGACCCGGGCTGTACAAGCAGAGTGCTTGCTCGCGGGCATAGAGGCTCATGTAGCAGCGGAACTGGTCGAGCGGCTCGGCTGCCTCCCGCAGGGTGCGCCGGTTCCCACCGAGGGCTGTCGTCCCCACGCTCGTCAGCATCTCGGCCGCCCGCTCCAGTCGCTCGCCGACGTGCTCGGCTTCGACCACCTCGTCGACCACGAGGCGACCCTCAGGCTCGTCGACCGCGAAGGGCCGGTCGAGCAGCACCGCTTGGCGCGCGAGCCGTGCGCCGACGAGACGCGGCAGGCGGAGCGCG
>JAKACF010000329.1 GCA_021821585.1 Actinomycetes bacterium | reverse complement strand
TCTCGACGGTGTGGAGCATGAGCCGCATGGCGTCGACGGCCGCCTGGTCGGCGGCGATCTTCTCGCCCCGGCCGATCCAGCGGGCGGCTGCCATGGCCGCCGCCTCGGTCACTCGGACGAGCTCGACCGCGAGGTTGCGGTCGGGAGTCGATCCTTCCATGGGTTCCCCCAATCAGTCGGTCCTACATCCTGCGACGCCGTCCCGACAGGCGTCGCCCCTCGTCTACCCCCGAACAGGTCGACCGTATCCGAAGGCGCCGTAGTCCGCGCACGCACAAGCCGCCTCGGACATCGCATCCGCCATCACCTGCTCCGGGCTCTCGTCCCGCAAGAGGCCGGCGAGGACGGTCCCGATGACGGCGTCGCCCGCCCCGAGGGTGTCGCGCGGCGTCGCCGCGGCGGAGGGGACGTGCACCTTGTCGCCAGCGGCGGTGTAGAGGAGCGCCCCGCCTGGTCCCCTCGTGACGAGAACCGCCGAGGGTCCCTTGGCGAGGGAGCGGGCGGCGAGTCCTTCCGCCTCGGCGAGGGTCAGGCGGGCGCCCGAGAAGCAGGCGAGCCACACCTTCTCGAGGAGGGGCTCGCAGTAGGAGAGAGGCCGGTCGGAGAAGTCGAACGAGAGCCGGCGGGCCACCGCGGCCAGCGCTTCCAGCTGGTCCTCGATCTCGCTCGTGTCGCCGGTGTGGACGCAGTCGAAACCCGACAGGTACCCGAGGTCGTCCTCGGTCAGGCGAAAGCGCGAGACGCCGTCGTCGCTGCCGACGAAGTTGCGGTCACCGTCGAGGAGCTCGATGACCGAGTAGGCGGTCGGGCCGTCCTTTACCCGGAGGCGCTCCAACCTGACGTGCTCGGCCTCGAGTGCCGACCGGACAGCCTCGCCGGCGTCATCGGTCCCGACGACGCCGACGTAGGCGGCCTCGAGGCCTCTTCGCCGGGCGGCAACGGCCACGTTGACGGCGTTGCCGCCCGGGAAGAGTGTCCCGAGAGCCGGGTAGATGTCGACGACGTTGTCGCCGACCGTTGCCACGCTCGTCAATATTCGACCTTGAACATGTACCTCCGGGTGTCGAGGTCGTGGCCGGTGACCGCCTCGTAGTGCTGGGCCAGCCGGGAGACGATGGTGCCGAGGGCGATGGGCGACACCTCGGCTCGAGCCTCGGCGGGGACGCCCGGGAGGGTGAGCTTCTTGCTGTCGATACTGAAAGTCGCCTTGGAGTACTTCTCGATGAAGCGGGCTGCTCGCTCGGCGACCGGGCGGGAGCTGTCCTCGCCGAGGAAGAGGATGACCGGTGTCTGTTCGGTCACCATCTCGAAGGCGCCGTGGAAGAACTCCCCCGCGTTGAACGCAGCCGCGTGCAGCCACTGCATCTCCTGGAGATAGCACATGGCGAGGCAGCGGGCGATGTCCTCGTTCGGACCGGCGCCGAGCACATAGGTGATGGGCTCATCGGCGAAGGCGGTGGCGATCTCGGCGCTCTCGGACTCCTGCTCGTCGAGAGCGGTGCGCAGCGCCTCGGGGAGCGCCAGGTAGCCCCGGGCGACCCGGTCGAGCTCCTCGGCGCTCTCGTCGCCGTAGGCGGCGAGCAGCTCGTGGGCGAGCAGGCCGAAGTAGGTCTGCTTCGGCTCCCAGACCGTGTGCTTGCTCTCGTAGGTGAACGCCTCGTCGACGTTCTTCGCCAGCGCGCTCTCGGGGGAGCGCGTCATGCCGACGACGGTGCGCACGCCGAGCGAGCGCGCCGTCTCGATCGCCTCCAGGGTCTCGCGTGTCGTCCCAGAGTGCGAACCCACCACGACGAGCGACTTCGGCCCGCACAGTGCAGGGCGCAGGTGGTTGAACTCGTTCGCGTTCACTCGGAACGAGGTGAGGTTGCGGCCTCTCTGGGAGAGGGCGTACTGGGCGGCAGACTGGGCGTAGTGCGAGCCCCCGCAGCCGACGAAGAAGACGTTCTCGACGCCCGCCTCCTTCGCCTTGCGGGCGACCTCGGCCACCCGCTCGCGCTGGCTGCCGGCGTAGGCGATGGTCTCGACGAAGTCCTCGGCCACCGGCTTCACGGCGCGTTCGGTCTTGGTCACGGTGTTTCCTCCTTGGTAGCGGTGAGAGGTGAGACCCCCGCCGCCGCTGGGGAGATGCGGCGGCGGGGGCGACCCGCGGCGAGCGAGCCGGGGTCAGCGAGTCAGGTACCAGTTCTCCGGGAAGATCCAGTAGCCCATGTTCTGGGGGGTGGCCCCGTGCAGGTGGTCGCTGATGGCGGAGAACTGGTAGGGCTGGAGCGGCAGCCAGAGGACCGGGACGTTCTTGGTGAGGTAGTCCTCGTACTGGTACAGCGGCTTCAAGCTGGTCCCGACCTCTGCGTTCGCCATGTAGCTGTCGAGGGTCTTCGAGCAGTAGCCGCCGACGTAGGCGCCACCGCAGCCGAAGATCACCGTCCCGAGCGGGTAGTTGATCGGGACCCCGTACTGCCAGCCGCCGAGGTAGTAGTAGTCGGTGTCCCAGGTGCAGGCGGAGCCCTTCGTGCACGGCCCGGCGGCGAAGGTCACCGACGGCGGGACCGGCTTCTGCTGGATCTGAACCCCCGCCTTGCTGGCGTCGCTGGCGAGCATCTGGGCCTCGATCTGGTCCTGGATGACGCCCGTCGGATAGAGGAAGTTGAACTTGAGCTGCTGGCCGGCGGAGATCCCCGCCCCGCACTCGTCGGCGGCCGTTCCCGGCCGGGCGCAGGTATCGGCCCCGTTGCGGTGGATCGTCCAGCCGTGGCTGTGGAGGATCGAGACGGCGTCGTTCACGCTGTAGGGATAGAGGTTCTGGCGCTCGGTGGAGTCGGTGAGCGACTTGCCGTTGGCGGTCGGCTGGGGCTGGTAGGGCGGCACCGGGCCGTAGGTCGGCACGCCTGCGTCGTAGAGGGCGGAGTGGATCATGCCCGGCTGGTCGACGAGGTGCTGGATCGCCTGGCGGATGTAGAGCTGGCGGAACAGCGGCCCTGAGGTCGGGTTCGTGTAGTTGTAGGTGGCGTAGTTCATGCCCGCCTGCGCCCACGGCACGATCGAGTAGCCCTGCGACTTGAGCTGGCCCTCGGATGGCACGTCGTTGAAGGGGACGTAGCCGTAGTCGATGTTGCCGCTGAGCAGCTGGTTGTACTCGGCCGCGTCGCTCGTGAAGTTGAGGAACTGGACCTTCGACACGGTCGCGTGGTCCGGGCCCGAGTAGGCCTTGTTCGGCACCATCGTGACCTCGCTGTTGGCCTGGTAGCTCGAGATCTTGAACGGCCCGTCGACGACCTGCCAGAGCGGGTTCGTGGCGTAGGTCGAGAGGTTCTTCGCCTGGCCGTTCAGGGAGTTGAAGACCGCCTTGGCAC
>JAKACF010000328.1 GCA_021821585.1 Actinomycetes bacterium | reverse complement strand
CCTCACGACCACCCTTTCGACAGGGCCGGAGCTGATCGCCGAGACCGAGCTCGTCACCGTCAGCTAGAACAACGAGCAACGGTTGGTGCGTTGGCCGTCATACACCACGCCGCCGGGCTCAACCCACCTGCGGCGTGCCCTCCCGAGCATTGCTCGGACCTGGGGAGGACGACCCTGGTGCCCGCCTCACGAGAACGTGACCCACGGGCATCACACACCACATCGAGAACCTGGGGCCCGGGCCACCGGCATCCTGCGACCGCACGCGTCGGCGGCCTCAAGGCTCCCCTCCGGCGGCTCCGCCGGCCTTGACCCCGCCTTGGTGCCGTCGCGTCCGCGATCAGGCCCGGCGAAGGTGGAACCCGGGAGAACGTCGTGCTCATCTTCGATGAGCGCTGTTGACTTTTGGCGCTCCTTCAGTGATGAATGCCGTCCCATAAGGTCCACCAAATTTGCGAGCGTAGGTCTCTATTCGAACCGCTCGTCGCAAGCGGGAAAGCCGAGCGGGTCGCACCTCTTCCCGGCCCCGTGGATTGACGCTGGGGTCATGGCCGGTTAATCGTGTTGAGCGCTCATCGATTCTCGCGATCGGCGATCAGCGAAAGTCGCGGTGTCAACGGCCACGGCGTTCTCCCCACCGGCGGCCACGAGAAGTCCCCGCGGACGGCCATGAGAAGTCCCCGCGGACGGCCACCAGGATTCCCCGGTGACGGCCACGGGTTCTCCCCGCGGACGGCCATGGTTCTCCCCGCGACGCTGTCAGGCGAGGGGCACCACCCCCTTGCCGGCGAGAGCGTCGGCCAGGCGCACCGACTCGCCGTCGGTCACGACCACATGGGCGTGGTGCATGAGCCGGTCGACGAGCGCCGAGGCGATCGTCTTGTCCATCAGCTGGTCGAAGCCCGACGGGTGCAGGTTCGTCGACAGCGCGAGCGAGCGGCGCTCGTAGGCGGCGTCCACCAGCCGGTAGAGGCCCTCTGCCGCATCGGCGGAGATCGGCAGCAGGCCGATGTCGTCGATCACCGTGAGCTGCATCGAGGCGAGCCCGCCGAAGGCCTTCGAGACGGTGTCGTCGACCCGGTGGCGGCGGATGATGGCGCCGAGGTCCTCGACCGAGAACCAGGCGACCTGGAGGCCCTGGTCGACGGCGTGGTGGCCGAGCGCCTCCAACAGGTGCGACTTGCCGGTCCCCTGCGGACCGGCCACGACGAGATTCTCGGCCCGGCTCACCCACTCGAGCGAGGCGAGTGCCCGCTGGGTCTGGGCCGGGATGGACGAGCGGGTCTCGATCCAGGAGGAGAAGGTCTTCCCCGCAGGGAATCGGGCCCGTCGCCGTCGGGTCTCGACGGTGGAGCGGTCCCGGCCCTCTGCCTCGGCCACGAGCAGCACCCGCAGCGCCTCGGCCGGGTCCCATCGCTGTGCCCTCGCGGTCAGCATGACGTCGGTGAGCTGCTCGCGCACGTAGCGCAGCCGCAGGCGCCGACAGATGGCGGTCACCTCCTCGATCACGGCCATGTCGGAGGTCTGAACCCTGGCGGGGCTCACCGCTCGTCCTCCTCATCGTCGGGCTCTGGGCCGAGGGCGGACCACATGGCGGTGCCGGCGGCGAGCGAGTGCTCAGCTGGCGGGCCTGAAGGACGAGTCGCTCCAGCACCGTGCACGATGATCGAGCCGAGGTCGCCTTCAGAGAAGCGGCCGGCGATCGCGGCGGTCCCGAGCGCCCGGTCGACGACGTCCCTGCCGTGCAGCGACGAGAGCGTCACGGCCTCGGCCATGCGTGCCTCGATGCGGCGCACGCCGGCGGCGGCTGCCTCGACGAGGTAGAGCTTGGCGCCCGCTCCGAGGGAGAGGAACGCCTCCTCGGACGGCTTGGTCGCCTTCGGGGTGCGACCGAGCGGGTCGCGAGCGATGTGATGGCGGTAGTGCGCGTCGTCGATCGAGGTATGTCCCGGGCCGACGAGGCGGTGGCGTGCCACCTCGGTCGCCCCGGAGCCCTCGCCCGCCACGATCACGAGCTCGTCTGCCGTCGCCCGTACCCAGACCCGCCCGCCGGCGAGGTGGTCCGGGACCGAGTAGCGCGCCGAACGGTACGACACCGTCGAGCTCCACGAGACCGACCGCGACTCGCCGAAGGCGGCGGTGTAAGGCTCGGCGGGGATGGCGTGGAGCGCCCCGGCCTCGACGGCGAGGAGCTCGTTCGGCGGGCGGCGGGTGACCGAGTGCGGGCGCGCGTTCAGCACGGCCGAGAGATCGAGGCAGGCCTGGTCCAGCTCGGCGAAGCTGCCGTAGCCGTCGCGCAGGTTGTACTCGGTCGGCACGAGGTCGGCCTTGGCGATGCGCACCGTCGACTCCGAGCCGCCCTTTGACTCCGGGTCGTAGGGCACGCAGGTGGCGATCGTGACGCCGTAGTAGCTAGCGACGTCGAGTGCCGTCCGGTTCCGCACGGCGATGCCACAGATGTGGCGGTCGGTGACGGTGCGCTCGTTGTCAGTGAGCACGTAGGTCGGCGCGCCCCCGATCGCCCGGAAGCTGCGGTCGAGCGCGGCGACGATCGACGGCATCGACTTGTCGCGCAGCGGGACGATCACCCGGAACCGGCTCCAGGCGAGCCAGGCGCAGAACAGCACGACGGCGACCTCTCCGATCACCGGGCCGGTGCCGAAGTCGTACTGCAGCCACGCACCCGGCTCGGTGATCCACGGCTTGTAGACACGGTGGTGCTCGTGCTCGTAGGCGGCCTTCAGGGCGGCCACCACCCGGCGGGTGGTGCGCTCGGAGCCCCGGTAGCCCATCTGTACGAGCTTCTCGTGGACGACGTCGGCGCGGACCTTGCCGTTCGAGTGCTCGATCCACTCGATGATCTTGTCGGCGAAGGCCTCGGCCACCTTGGACCGCACGGCCGGCTCGGCACAGATCTCGGTGCCGAGGGCCCGGGCGACGACGAGACGCTTGACGGTGTGGTGGTCGACGCCGGTCAGCTGGCCGGCCGAGCGGTAGGACTTCGTGAGGTCGTAGGCCTCGAGGACTTCCATCTGCTTCTCCTTGGACAACATGGAGCTGTTCCCTCCCTGGTTCGATGGGCTGTAGCCAGCACTCATCGATGCCAGGGAGGGAGCCGCGGGTGGTGGATCCCGGTGGGGAGATCCATGACCGTCCGCGGGGAGAACCCGTGGCCGTCCGCGGGGAATCTGTTGACCGTCCGCGGGGAACGTCAGTGGCCGTCTATGGGGAGCTTCGCGTGTCCGCCGTCAAAGCGAGGATGGCGCAGGTGATCGAAGAAGCCCACGATGTCGAACTCGGCGACCCACCGGTCGCCTCGGCGGATCGCCTCTCGTACCCAGTGCACCGCTTGTGTGGCGCTGCGC
>JAKACF010000018.1 GCA_021821585.1 Actinomycetes bacterium | reverse complement strand
CTGCCTAGGCCGTCTGGATCTTGATCTCGATGTCGACGCCCGCCGGCAGGTCGAGCCGCTGGAGGGAGTCGACCGTCTTGGCCGAGTGCTCGACGATGTCGACGAGCCGCTTGTGGATCCGCATCTCGAAGTGCTCCCGGCTGTCCTTGTACTTGTGCGGGGAGCGGATGACCGTGTAGCGGTGCTTCTCGGTCGGCAGCGGCACGGGGCCGCGGACCTGGGCCTGCGTGCGCAGGACGGTCTCGACGATCTTCTTCGTCGACTGGTCGACCACCTCGTGGTCGTACGCCTTCAACCGGATACGGATCCGCTGGCGGGGGCCGTCGGCCATGGCTCGCCGACCCCTACTTCAGGATCTTCGTGACGACGCCGGAGCCGACCGTGCGGCCACCCTCACGGATGGCGAACCGCAGGCCCTCGTCCATGGCGATCGGCTTCTGGAGCTCGACGGTCATGGCCGTGTTGTCCCCCGGCATGACCATCTCGGTGCCCTCGGGCAGCGAGATGGAACCGGTGACGTCGGTCGTGCGGAAGTAGAACTGCGGCCGGTAGTTGGAGAAGAACGGCTTGTGGCGGCCACCCTCCTCCTTCTTCAGGACGTAGACGTTGGCCTCGAAGTTCGTGTGCGGGGTGATCGAGCCGGGCTTGCAGAGCACCTGGCCCCGCTCGACGTCCTCCTTCTTCGTGCCACGCAGGAGGATGCCCACGTTGTCGCCCGCCTGGCCGGAGTCGAGGAACTTGCGGAACATCTCGACGCCGGTCACCACCGACTTCTGGGTGGGCCGGAGGCCGACGATCTCGACCTCGTCGCTCACCTTGACCTGGCCCTGCTCGATGCGGCCGGTCACGACGGTGCCACGTCCGGTGATGGTGACGACGTCCTCGATCGACATGAGGAGCGGCCGGTCGACGTCGCGCTCGGGCTGGGGCACCCACTCGTCCACGGCGTTCATCAGGGCGAGGATGCCCTGGGCGGCGTCGGCGTCGCCCTCGAGGGCCTTGAGGGCCGACACCCGCACGATCGGCGTGTCGTCGCCGGGGAACTCGTACTCGTTCAGCAGCTCGCGGACCTCGAGCTCGACGAGGTCCAGCAGCTCCTCGTCGTCGACCATGTCGGCCTTGTTGAGCGCCACCACGATCGACGGGACGCCGACCTGGCGGGCGAGCAGGACATGCTCACGGGTCTGGGGCATGGGGCCGTCCGCCGCCGAGACCACGAGGATCGCGCCGTCGACCTGGGCGGCACCGGTGATCATGTTCTTGATGTAGTCGGCGTGGCCCGGCATGTCGACGTGGGCGTAGTGACGGTTGTCCGTCTCGTACTCCACGTGGGCGATCGAGATGGTGATGCCGCGGGCCTTCTCCTCCGGCGCCTTGTCGATCTGGTCGAAGGCCGTGAAGGCGACCGCGGGGTTGTGGTCGTGGAGGACCTTGGTGATCGCCGCGGTCAAGGTGGTCTTGCCGTGGTCGATATGGCCCATCGTCCCGATGTTGACGTGGGGCTTCGTCCGCTCGAACTTCTGCTTGCCCATTGGTGCCGACAGCTCCGTGTGCTCTGGGGCCGTGCCGTGCGGCACGCCGTGTCTTGTTGATGTGGGGGCCCGTTCCCGCCGGCGGTGCCAGCCGGCCCCGTGGCCGAGGGCGCGCCGTGCGCTCCGGGGCCTCTGGCGATCCTGCCGCTCGGCCCTACTCCCCCGTCGCCCGGGCGACGATCTCCCGGGCGATGGACTCGGGGACCTCCTGGTAGGAGTTGAACTGCATCGAGTACACCGCGCGTCCCTGCGTGCGAGAACGCAGGTCGGTAGCGTAGCCGAACATGTCGGACAAGGGAACCTGGGCGCGGATGACCTGGTTGGACCCACGCTGCTCCATGCCCTCGACCTTGCCACGGCGCGACGAGAGGTCGCCGATGACGTCGCCCATGTAGTCCTCGGGGGTGACCACCTCGACGGCCATGATCGGCTCGAGCAGCACCGGGCGGGCGGCACGGGCCGCCTTCTTGAAGGCCATGGAGCCGGCGATCTTGAAGGCCATCTCCGAGGAGTCGACGTCGTGGTACGACCCGAACGTGAGGGTGATCCGGAGGTCGACGGTCGGGTAGCCGGCGAGCACGCCGGAGTCCATCGCCTCGCGGATGCCGGCGTCGATCGAGGGGATGTACTCCTTCGGGATGACGCCGCCGGTGATCTTGTCGACGAACTCGTAGCCGCCACCGGGGCCGGTCGGCTCGATGGTGAGGACCACGTGGCCGTACTGGCCGCGGCCGCCGGTCTGGCGGATGTAGCGCTCCTCGACCTTCTCCACCCGGTCGCGCACGGTCTCCCGGTAGGCGACCTGCGGCTTGCCGACGTTGGCGTCGACCTTGAACTCGCGCAGCATCCGGTCGACGAGCACCTCGAGGTGGAGCTCGCCCATCCCCGAGATGACGGTCTGGCCCGTCTCCTCATCGGTGCGGACGCGGAAGGTCGGGTCCTCCTCCGACAGCGCGAAGAGGGCCTTGCCGAGCTTGTCCTGGTCGGCCTTGGTCTTCGGCTCGACGGCGACGTGGATGACCGGCTCGGGGAACTCGAGCGACTCGAGCACGACCGGGGCGTCGGCGTCGCAGAGGGTGTCGCCGGTGGTCGTGTTCTTGAGCCCGACCACGGCCACGATGTCGCCGGCCACGATCCCGTCGCGGTCCTCGCGGTGGTTGGCGTGCATCTGCAGGATGCGCCCGATCCGCTCGCGCTTGTCCTTCGTCGAGTTGAGGATCGTCGAGCCCTTCTCGAGGGTGCCCGAGTAGACCCGGATGTAGGTGAGCTTGCCGACGAAGGGGTCGCTCATGATCTTGAAGGCGAGCGCCGAGAAGGGCGCGCTGTCGCTGACCTCGCGGGTGAGCTGCTCGCCCTTGAGCGACGTCCCCGTGGCCGCCGGCACGTCGACCGGGCTCGGCAGGTAGTCGACGACGGCGTCGAGCAGCGGCTGGACGCCCTTGTTCTTGAAGGCGGTGCCGCACAGCACGGGGACGGCATGGTTGTTGATCGTGACCGACCGCAGTGCCCGACGGAGGTCGTCGGCGGTGATCTCCTCGTCGCCGATGTACTTCTCCATGATGGCGTCGTCGTAGGTCGAGAGCAGGTCGATCAGGTCGTGGCGGGCCAGCTCGGCGGCATCGACGAGATCGGCCGGGATGTCGACCTCCTGCCACTGCTCGCCCATCCCCTCGTCCCAGACGAGGGCGCGGCCGGCGACGACGTCGACGACGCCGCGGAAGTCGGCCTCGGCCCCGATGGGCAGCTGGACGACCGCCGGGCGGGCGTCGAGGCGGTCCTTTATCATGTCGACGCACCGCTGGAAGTCGGCACCGGTCCGGTCCATCTTGTTGACGAAGCAGAACCGGGGCACGTGGTACTTGTCGGCCTGGCGCCAGACGGTCTCGCTCTGGGGCTCGACGCCGGCGACGGCGTCGAACACGGCGACCGCCCCGTCGAGGACGCGCAGCGACCGCTCGACCTCCACGGTGAAGTCGACGTGGCCGGGGGTGTCGATCAGGTTGATCCAGCAGTCGCGCCACTGGCAGGTGGTGGCGGCGGAGGTGATGGTGATCCCCCGCTCCTGCTCCTGGACCATCCAGTCCATGGTGGCGGCGCCCTCGTGGACCTCGCCGATCTTGTAGTTCCGGCCGGTGTAGTAGAGGATGCGCTCGGTCGTCGTCGTCTTGCCCGCGTCGATGTGGGCCATGATCCCGATGTTGCGGGTCTTGGCGAGCGGGTACGCGCGGGCGGTGGTGTTGGCCATGGCCTCTCTGCTCTTTGTGCTCTGTTCGCTCTGTGCTCTGACGAGCGACTCGTCCTCGGGCTCACCGCTGGTGGCGCCGGGGTCCCGAGCACCTCGCCAGCCAGTCCCGGAGCCTCGCCCGGCGCTGCGAGGGGGACGTCGCCCCGTCTGGCTCCGTCGAAGCGGCGAGGTGGCGCCGCAGCGAACGCCGACTACCAGCGGTAGTGGGCGAACGCCTTGTTCGACTCGGCCATCTTGTGGAGGTCCTCCTTGCGCTTCACCGCTGCCCCGAGGCCGTTGGCGGCGTCGAGGATCTCGTTGGCGAGGCGCAGGGCCATCGTCCGCTCACGGCGCTGGCGGGAGTAGGCGACAAGCCAACGCACCGACAGCGTGGTCGCCCGGCGCGGACGGACCTCGATGGGCACCTGGTAGGTGGCGCCTCCGACCCGTCGGCTGCGGACCTCCAGCTCGGGCCGGGTGTTGTCGAGCGCCCGCTTCAGTGTAGCGATGGCGTCCCCCGAGGTGCGCTCGGCGACGACGTCGAGTGCCTGGTAGACGATGCGCTCGGCCAGGCTGCGCTTGCCCCGGGTGAGGACCTTGTTGACGAGCTGGGTGACGACGAGCGAGCGGTAGACCGGGTCGGGCTGGAGCTCGCGGCGCGGTGCAGGACCGTTGCGGGGCATGTCAGGACTCCTTCTTCGCCCCGTAGCGGCTGCGGGCCTGGGCGCGATCGCGCACACCGGAGGTGTCGAGCGTCCCCCGGATGATCTTGTAGCGGACGCCCGGCAGGTCCTTCACACGGCCGCCGCGGACGAGGACCATGGAGTGCTCCTGCAGGTTGTGGCCGACGCCAGGGATGTAGGCGGTCACCTCGACGCCCGTGGTCAGCCGCACACGGGCGACCTTGCGCAGGGCCGAGTTCGGCTTCTTCGGGGTGGTCGTGTAGACGCGCGTGCAGACCCCGCGGCGCTGCGGCGCCCCTTTGAGGGCTGGCGTCTTCGTCTTCGAGCGCTTGGTGGAGCGCCCCTTGCGGACGAGCTGGGCAATCGTGGGCACGCGAATCCTCTTGGACCTTCGAGTCGGTGAGCCGCCGCACTGGTAGCGACCAGGCGCAGGCCCATGGATGTTAGAGCCGGCGACGCGTCGGGGCAAGCGCGCCGGGAACGCCGGCGGCGGGGCCGGCGGGGGTCTCCCGCCGGCCGCCGCCGTCGCCCTGCCGGCGAGCTCAGTAGGCGCCCTCGCCGCTCCGGCCGAGGTCGTCCTCTCCGGGCGCCTCGCCGGTCGGAGCGGGAGCTTCGACGCCGTCTGGCTGACGATAGTACGCAAGCGCCTCGTCGACGGCGGCCGCACCGTCGTCGTAGCCGCCGAACGGCGAGCCCTCGACGTTGCGGAGCCACGCCGCCAGCTCGTCGGCGCCCGGCTCGGCGAGGTCGGACGACCAGAAGGACATCCGCTGTGCCTCGGGGGTCTCGACGTCGACCGTGCGGTACCTGGCGAGCCCGCTCCCGGCCGGGATGAGCTTGCCGATGATGATGTTCTCCTTCAGGCCGAGCAGCCGGTCAGAGCGGCCCTCGATGGCCGCCTCGGTGAGCACGCGGGTCGTCTCCTGGAAGGAGGCGGCCGACAGCCACGAGTCGGTGGCGAGCGACGCCTTGGTGATGCCCATCAGCTCCGGGCGGCCCTCGGCCGGGCGCTGGCCGGCCTGGACGAGGTCACGATTGACGTGGCCGTAGCGCTGGGTGTCGACCCGCTCGCCGGGGAGGAAGGGCGAGTCGCCCGACTCGGCGACGAGCACCCGCCGGAGCATCTGGCGGACGATCAGCTCGATGTGCTTGTCGTGGATCGACACGCCCTGGTCCCGGTACACCTTCTGCACCTCTTCGACGAGGTACTGCTGGGTCTCCCGGATGCCCTTGATCTCGAGCAGCTCCTTCGGGTCCTTCGGACCTTCGACGAGCGGGTCGCCGGCCGAGATCTCCTGGCCGTCGGTGACCTCGAGGTGGGCACGGGCGGAGAGGGTGTAGACCTCCTCCTCGCCCTCGTCGCCGACGACGGCGACCCGGCGGCCGGACTCGTCCTCCTCGACCCGCACCACGCCAGAGGTGCGGGCAAGGATGGCGGCGCCCTTCGGCGTGCGGGCCTCGAAGAGCTCGACGACTCGGGGAAGGCCGTGGGTGATGTCCTCGCCGACGATGCCGCCGGAGTGGAAGGTCCGCATGGTGAGCTGCGTGCCGGGCTCGCCGATCGACTGGGCGGCGATGACCCCGACCGCCTCGCCGAGCTCGATGAGCCGGCCGGTGGCGAGGCTCTGGCCGTAGCAGGCGGCGCACACGCCGTAGGTGGCCTCGCAGGTGAGCACGGAGCGGACCCGGATGCGGTCGAGGGTCGGCTCGGCCGCAAGGCGGGCGAGGTCGGCGTCGCTGAGCATCGTCCCGGCCGGCAGCTCGTCGCCGTCGGAGAGGGCGACCGGCTCGGCGAGCAGCCGGCCGTAGGCACGCGTCTCGAGGTAGGACCGACGCCCGGCCTCGTCGGGGAGGATGTCGTCGATCCAGATCCCCCGCGTGCTGCCGCAGTCCTCCTCGCGCACGATGAGCTCCTGGGCGACGTCGACGAGGCGGCGGGTCAGGTAGCCCGAGTCGGCCGTGCGCAGGGCGGTGTCGGCGAGGCCCTTCCGGGCACCGTGGGTCGAGATGAAGTACTCGAGCACCGACAGCCCCTCACGGAACGAGGAGACGATGGGGCGCGGGATCATCTCGCCACGCGGGTTGGACACGAGGCCCTTCATGCCGGCGATCTGGCGGACCTGCTGGGAGTTCCCTCGGGCGCCGGAGTCGACCATCATGTCGAGCGGGTTGAACTTGACCGTGGCGAGGTTGGCCTCCATGGCGCGCCCGATCTCGCTGTTGGCCGACGTCCAGATCTCGATCTCCTTCTGGCGCCGCTCGTCGTCGGTGATGACGCCCCGCTTGAACTGGGCCTCGGCCTTCTGGGCCTCGGCCTCGTAGCGCTCGAGGATCAGCCGCTTGTCCGGCGGGGTCTTGACGTCGTCGATCGAGATGGTGAGCCCCGAGCGGGTGGCGAAGCGGAAGCCGAGGTCCTTGATGCGGTCCAGGCTCTCCGCCACGATGGCGCGGGGGTAATTGGCGGCGAGGCGCTCGACGAGCGAGCCGATGCTCGTGTTGCGCTTTCCGACGACGTCGTTGACGAAGCCGAAGTCGCTGGGCAGTGCCATGTTGAAGAGCACCCGGCCCGGCGTCGTCTCGAGCTCGGCCGGCACCTCGCCGTCCTCGCCCGCCGGCACGGCGAAGGGGTAGCCCTCGGGACCGGGGCGGACCCGCACCTTCGCCTGGAGGTCCACGTCGCCGCGCTCGTAGGCGGCCTCGACCTCGTGGACACGGCGGAACGCCCGGCCCTCGCCCTTGGCCCCGTCGACCATCAGCGTCAGGTAGTAGGCGCCGAACACCATGTCCTGGCTCGGCACGGTCACCGGGCGGCCGTCGGCCGGCTTCAGCACGTTGTTGACCGAGAGCATCAGGATCCGGGCCTCGGCCTGGGCCTCGGCAGACAGCGGCAGGTGCACGGCCATCTGGTCGCCGTCGAAGTCGGCGTTGAACGCCGTGCAGACGAGCGGGTGGATCTGGATGGCCTTGCCCTCGATCAGGACCGGCTCGAAGGCCTGGATGCCGAGGCGGTGGAGCGTGGGGGCCCGGTTGAGGAAGACCGGGTGCTCCTTGATGACCTCGTCCAGGACGTCCCAGACCTGCGGTCGGCGTCGCTCCACCATCCGCTTGGCCGACTTGATGTTCGGCGCCAGCTCGACGTCGACGAGGCGCTTCATGACGAACGGCTTGAACAGCTCGAGCGCCATCTGCTTCGGCAGGCCGCACTGGTGCAGCTTGAGGGTCGGGCCGACGACGATGACGGAGCGGCCCGAGTAGTCGACCCGCTTGCCGAGCAGGTTCTGGCGGAACCGGCCCTGCTTGCCCTTCAGCATGTCCGAAAGGCTCTTGAGCGGTCGGTTGCCCGGGCCGGTCACCGGGCGGCCGCGCCGCCCGTTGTCGAAGAGGGCGTCGACCGCCTCCTGGAGCATGCGCTTCTCGTTGTTGATGATGATCTCGGGGGCGCCGAGGTCGAGGAGCCGCTTGAGGCGGTTGTTGCGGTTGATGACGCGGCGGTACAGGTCGTTCAGGTCGGAGGTGGCGAACCGGCCACCGTCGAGCTGGACCATCGGGCGCAGGTCCGGCGGGATGACCGGGACGGCCTCGAGGATCATGGCGGCCGGGTTGTTGATGCGGCGGCCGTCGTCGTCGCGGCGGTTGAAGGCCGTGACGATCTTGAGCCGCTTGATCGCCTTCTGCTTGCGCTGCGCCGACAGCGGGCGCCGCCCGTCGGTCGGGTCGATGTTGTCGCGGAGCTTCTGCTCCTCCTCGTCGAGGTCGATCCGGGCGATCAGCCGGGAGATCGCCTCGGCGCCCATGCCGCCCTCGAAGTAGTCGCCGTAGCGGGAGCGCAGCTCGCGCCACAGCAGCTCGTCCTCGATGATCTTGCGGGCGTGCAGGTCCTTCAGCTCGTCGAGGGCCCGGCGGGCGATGGCGACGTCGCCGTCGGCCCGCTCGCGGATGGACGTGGCCTCGCGCTCGACGGCCCGCTGGCGGGCGCGCAGCTCGGAGTCCTTCGCGCCCTCGGACTCGAGGGTGGCGAGCTCGGACTCGAGGGCGGCGAGGCGCCGCTCGACCTCGAGGTCGCGACCGCGCTCGATCTCGGCGATCTCCGAGGCCAGCTCGGCCTCGAGGTTCGGGAGGTCGACGTGACGCTTCTCCTCGTCCACGTGGGTGACGAGGTAGGCGGCGAAGTAGATGACCTTCTCGAGCTGCTTGGCCTTGAGCTCCTCGCGCGCCTCGGTACCCATGAGCAGGTAGGCGAGCCACGACCGGGTGCCGCGGAGGTACCAGATGTGGACGACCGGCGCCGCCAGCTCGATGTGGCCCATGCGCTCACGGCGCACCTTCGAGCGGGTGACCTCGACGCCGCAGCGCTCGCAGACGATGCCCCGGAAGCGGACGCGCTTGTACTTGCCGCAGTAGCACTCCCAGTCCTTGGTCGGACCGAAGATGCGCTCGCAGAACAGCCCGTCCTTCTCCGGCCGGAGCGTCCGGTAGTTGATCGTCTCCGGCTTCTTGACCTCGCCGTGGGACCAGTTCCGGATGTCGTCGCCGGTCGCCAGGCCGATCCGCAGCTGATCGAAATCGTTGACGTCGAGCACCTAGAAACCCCTCTCAGCGGCGCGCCGCGCGTCTTCCTCGTCCGAGCCCCGCTCGGGCCTCGAGATGTCGATGCCGAGCTCCTCGGCCGCCCGGTAGACGTCCTCGTCGAGCTCCCGCATCTCGATCTCCTCGCCGGAGGTCGACAGGACCTCGACGTCCAGGCAGAGCGACTGCATCTCCTTGATGAGCACCTTGAAGCTCTCGGGGATGCCCGGCTCGGGGATGTTCTCGCCCTTCACGATCGCCTCGTACACCTTCACCCGGCCGAGGACGTCGTCGGACTTGATCGTGAGCAGCTCCTGGAGGGCGTAGGCGGCGCCGTACGCCTCGAGGGCCCACACCTCCATCTCGCCGAAGCGCTGGCCGCCGAACTGGGCCTTCCCGCCGAGGGGCTGCTGGGTGATCATCGAGTAGGGCCCGGTCGACCGGGCGTGGATCTTGTCGTCGACCAGGTGGGCGAGCTTCAGGATGTACATGTAGCCGACGCTGATCGGGTTGTCGTAGGCCTCGCCGGTCCGGCCGTTGTACAGGACGGCCTTGCCGTCGTTGCGGATCATCCGGTCCGAGCCATCGGAGGCGTCCGGGCGGAGGCTCTCGAAGAGCTGCTTGATCGTCAGGTGGCGACCGGCCTCGAGCTCCTCGTCCCAGTGGGCGCCGTCGAAGACCGGGGTGGACACCCACACGGCCGGGTCGGTGCGCGGCCGGGTCTTCTTCTCGGTGCCCCGCGCCTCGGGTGCGTCGCTGGCCTCGGCGCCCTCCTTGCCCTCCCAGCCCCACCGGGCGGCGTAGCCGAGGTGCGACTCGAGCACCTGGCCGACGTTCATACGGGAGGGGACGCCGAGCGGGTTGAGGATGATGTCGACCGGGGTGCCGTCCGAGAGGTACGGCATGTCCTCGACCGGCAGGATCTTCGAGATGACGCCCTTGTTGCCGTGGCGGCCGGCGAGCTTGTCGCCCTCGGAGATCTTGCGCTTCTGGGCCACGTAGACACGCACGAGCTGGTTGACCCCGGGGGGCAGCTCGTGGGAGTCGTCCCGGGAGAAGACGCGGACGTCGATGACCTTGCCGTACTCGCCGTGCGGCACCTTGAGGCTCGTGTCGCGCACGTCACGGGCCTTCTCACCGAAGATGGCGCGCAGCAGGCGCTCCTCGGGCGTCAGCTCGGTCTCGCCCTTCGGGGTGACCTTGCCGACGAGGACGTCGCCCGGGCCGACCTCGGCGCCGATGCGGATGATGCCCCGCTCGTCGAGGTCGGCCAGGATCTCCTCGGAGAGGTTCGGGATGTCCCGGGTGATCTCCTCGGCGCCGAGCTTGGTGTCGCGGGCGTCCACCTCGTGCTCCTCGATGTGGATCGAGGTGAGCACGTCGTCGCGCACGAGGCGCTCGGACAGGATGATGGCGTCCTCGTAGTTGTACCCC
The DNA here is from genome assembly GCA_021821585.1 of Actinomycetes bacterium. Lineage (GTDB taxonomy): Bacteria > Actinomycetota > Acidimicrobiia > Acidimicrobiales > Bog-793 > JAKACF01. The sequence goes on along the minus strand of JAKACF010000018.1, from coordinate 7,307 downwards.
TCCCACGGCATGAAGGCCACGAGCAGGTTCTTCCCGAGCGCCAGCTCGCCGTTGTGGGTGGACGGCCCGTCGGCGAGCACCTCGCCGGTCGTGACCTGCACGCCCTCCTCGACGAGGATCTTCTGGTTGATGCAGGTGTTCTGGTTGGACCGGCGGAACTTCGACAGCGCGTAGACACGGCGCCCGAGCTCCGCTCCGTAGCGGTCCTTCTGGCCGGCCTTGTACTCGACCGTGATGAGGTCACCGGAGACCTCGGCCACACGGCCGTCGCCCTCGGCGAGGATCACCTCGCCGGCGTCCTGGGCGGCCCGGGCCTCGATGCCGGTCCCGATGTAGGGCGCCTCCGGCACGAGGAGCGGGACCGCCTGCTTCTGCATGTTGGCGCCCATGAGCGCCCGGTTGGCGTCGTCGTGCTCGACGAAGGGGATGAGCGCCGTCGACACCGACACGATCTGCTTCGGCGACACGTCCATCAGGTCGACCTCGCCCGGGGGCACCGAGTCGACCTCGCTCGTCGTGCCGTACGAGGTCGACGTCGCGCCGACGCGCACACCGGCCCCCTGGGGACCGCGGCGGACGAGGACGCGGTCGCCCACGAAGCGGCCGCCGTCGTCGAGGATCGCCGACGCCTGGGCGATGACGTACTCCTCCTCCTCGTCGGCCGCCAGGTAGACGATCTCGTCGGTGACCTGGCCGTCGACCACCTTGCGGTAGGGCGTCTCGATGAACCCGTGCTCGTTCACCCTGGCGTAGCTGGCCAGGTGGCCGATGAGACCGATGTTCGGGCCCTCGGGGGTCTCGATCGGGCACATCCGGCCGTAGTGGGAGGTGTGGACGTCACGGACCTCGAACCCGGCCCGCTCACGCGACAGGCCGCCCGGGCCGAGCGCCGACAGGCGGCGCTTGTGGGCGAGCCCCGACAGCGGGTTGTGCTGGTCCATGAACTGGCTCAGCTGGCTGGTCCCGAAGAACTCCTTGATGGCGGCCACGACCGGCCGGATGTTGATGAGCGTCTGGGGCGTGATGGCCTCGACGTCCTGGGTGGTCATGCGCTCGCGGACCACCCGCTCCATCCGGGACAGGCCGATGCGCACCTGGTTCTGGATCAGCTCGCCCACCGAGCGGACTCGCCGGTTGGCGAAGTGGTCCTGGTCGTCGAGCCGGTAGCCGGGCTCGCCGTTCGCCAGGTGGAGCATGTAGGTGGAGGCCGCCAGCACCTCGCTCGGGCTGAGCACGCCCTGACCCGGCTCCGGACGCTCGAGCTCGACGTCGAGGAGCTCGGAGATCTTCTCGATCTCCGGCCCGAGCTTGCGGTTCAGCTTGTAGCGCCCGACCCGGGTGAGGTCGTAGCGGCGCGGGTTGAAGAAGGCGTTCTCGAAGTAGGTGCGGGCCGAGTCGAGCGAGAGCGGCTCGCCGGGGCGGGCGCGCTTGTAGATCTCGAGGAGCGCGTCGTCGCGGGTCATCGCCACCTCGCGCTCCTTCTCCCACTGGCCGGTGAGGAAGTCGAAGTGGCGGACGAACCGGTCGAGGAAGGCCTCGTCCTCGTAGCCGAGGGCGCGCAGCACGACGAAGAGCGAGAGGCGGCGCTTGCGGGCCACCCGCGTCCCGGCGGTCACGTCTCGGTTCGGCTTGGCCTCGACGTCGAACTCGATCCACTCGCCCCGGTAGGGGTGGATCGTCCCGGTGACGATCGTCTTGGCGTCCCGGCCCGGCTGGAAGATGACGCCCGGCGAGCGGACGAGCTGGCTCACCACCACCCGCTCGGTCCCGTTGATGATGAAGGTGCCCTTCGGCGTCATCATGGGGAAGTCCCCCATGAAGACCGTCTGCTCCTTGATCTCGCCGGTCGAGGCGTTCATGAAGCGGGCCCGCACGAAGATCGGGGCGGCGAAGGTCATGTCCTTCGCCTTGCACTCCTCCATCGTGAACTTCGGCGGCGGCCGCAGGTCCGGGTCCGACGGGTCGAACTCGAGCTCGAGGCGGAGCTGGCCGGTGAAGTCCTCGATCGGGCTGATGTCGGCGAACGTCTCTGCCAGGCCCCGGGAGAGGAACCACTCGAACGAATCACGCTGGACGGCGACGAGATCCGGCAGCGTGAGCACCTCGTCGAGGTTCGAGAAAGAGAAGCGCTCAGGAGTGCGGGAACGAGACGGCAAGGGCCTACTCCTCGCGGATGCGGGTAAAGCGGACGGCGGGCGATATCGCAAGCGGGGCGCGCGTCACCAGGCCGAGCGGACGGCGGCAGGGCGGAGGGACGGGCACGGCAACCGCACAGCATAGGCGCGCGGAGACGACTAGGCAACGCGCGCCGGGCGCGCCGCGATGCAGGGTAGGGGACGCGTGCGGGCCGGTCAAGGAGGCTGCCGGCGGGAAGGCCGGTTGGGGCCGCCCGGTGGCCGGGGCCGGACGCGCCGCACGCGGCCCCGGGCCGCTGCCCGAGACCGCGTGCGATGCGCGAAGGCGGGCGGCTACTTGAGCTCGACGGTGGCGCCGGCGCCCTCCAGGGCTGCCTTCGCCTTCTCGGCGTCCTCCTTCGAAGCCTTCTCGAGCACCGGCTTCGGCGCCGAGTCGACGAGGTCCTTGGCCTCCTTCAGCCCGAGGTTCGTGAGCGCCCGGACCTCCTTGATGACCTGGATCTTCTTGTCGCCCGCCGAGGACAGGATCACGTCGAACTCGTCCTTCTCCTCGGCCGCCTCCTCGGCGGCACCGCCGCCGGCCGCCACCGGCGCCGCCGCCATCACCGGGGCAGCCGCCGTCACGCCGAAGCGCTCCTCGAACTCCTTCAGCAGCTCGGACAGCTCGAGCACGGTCATGCTTGCGATCCCGTCGAGGATCTCTTCCTTGGTCGCCATCGTGGGTTCCCTTCTCTCGTCGCCTACTCGTTCGTTCGATCACCGCTCGTCACGGCCCGCGGGGCCGCATCCGGCGGTGACACCTCAGGACTCCGTCGGTGCCGCCTCGTCGGCGGCGGCCGGTGCCCCCGCCTCGCCGCTGGCCGGCTCGCCGGTAACCGGCTCGCTGGTGACCGCCTCGCTGCTTGCCGCCTCACCGGTGGCCGGCTCGCCTGCCCCGTCGTCGGCGGCGACGTCGCCGGCGGTCGCGTCGCCCGCAGCCGGCACCGCGTCCGCGGTGTCGGCCGCGCTCGGCCCGCCGGCCGCGCTCGGGGGGTCGCCTGCACCAGCGCCACCCTTGTCGACGAGCGCCTTGAGGGCGTAGGCAAGGTTCTGCGGCAGCGCCTGGAGGAGACCGGCGAAGCGCTGCATCGGGGCGGCGAACGCTCCGGCGATCTGGGCGAGCAGGACGCCGCGCGAGGGCAGCTCTGCGAGCGCCGCCGTCTGGCGGGCGTCGAGCAGGTCCGTGCCGAGCAACCCGCCCTTCACGACGAGCAACGGGTGGGTACGGGCGAAGTCGCGGAGGGCCTTGGCCACGGCGGCGACGTCGTCACGGACGAAGGCGATGCCGGTCGGGCCCTCGAGCAGGTCCTCGAGCACGCCGAGCCCGCTCTCGGCGGCCGCCCGGCGGACGAGGGTGTTCTTGTAGACCTTGTACTCGCCACCGGCAGCGCTGAGCGCGCGGCGGAGCTGCTCCAGGTGGGTGACCGGAAGGCCGCGGTACTCGGTGAGGATGGCGGCGCTCGACTCGGCGAGCCGCCCACGAACCTCCTCGACGACGGCGACCTTCTCCGGCCGGGGGTCCTTCAGTCGCTGCTCCATGGCTGGCTCCTCTGCCTGGATGGCCCAGGCGGACGAGCACCGCGCGCGAGAGAAGCCGCTCCCGGCTTCGCCTCGTCAGGCGGGCACTCGCCCCTTCGGCGCCTCGCGGCGCACCGGATGTCTTCGGCGTTCGGTCGTGTCGCCGCGCGCACCGGCACGCGGCTCCTGTCGGGCCGGAAGGCTACCACCCTGGAGGGGGTCGGCCAGCCGGACCCTCTGCTCAGGCGGTGGCGGCCAGCTCCTCGTCGGTCGCCTTCGCACGGGCCGGGTCGACGCGCACGCCCGGGCCCATGGTGGACGAGACGGTGATCGAGCGCACGTAGCGACCCTTCGCGGCAGCCGGCTTGACCCGCTGCAGCTCGTCAAGGAGGGCACGCAGGTTGTCGAGAAGGCGCGGCGGCTCGAAGGACGCCTTGCCGATCGGCACGTGGATGTTGCCGACCCGGTCGGTCCGGTACTCGATGCGGCCCGCCTTGTACTCGGCGACCGCACGGCCGACGTCGGTCGTGACCGTGCCGGTCTTCGGGTTGGGCATGAGGCCGCGCGGCCCGAGCACCCGACCGAGCCGCCCGACCTGGGCCATCAGGTCGGGGGTGGCGATCGCCACGTCGAACTCGAGGAAGCCCTCGCGCTCGATGCGCTGCACCAGGTCGTCGGATCCGATGACGTCGGCACCGGCCGCCCGCGCATCGGTGGCGGCGTCACCGGCGGCGAACACGGCCACGCGCACGCTGCGCCCGGTGCCGTGCGGCAACGACAGCGAGCCGCGGACGATCTGGTCGGCCCGCCGAGGGTCGACGCCGAGGCGCACCGCCAGCTCGACCGTCTCGTCGAAGCGGGCCGTGGCGAGGCTCTTGACGAGGTCGATCGCCTCCGCTGCCGAGTACAGCTGCTCGCGGTCGAGCCGCTTCACGGCGTCGAGATACCGCTTTCCCTTGGGCGCCATCGGATGTTCCCTTCGCTTCCTTTGCCTCGCTCCGCGCCCGGAGGCACGTGCCCCGAGCAGTTGCCGAACGTCGCCTCAGCGGGCGACGGTGATGCCCATCGAGCGCGCCGTGCCCTCAACCTGCCGCTTGGCGGCCTCGAGGTCGTTGGCGTTGAGGTCGGGCTGCTTCGTCGTGGCGATCGCCGCGAGCTGCTCCTCGGTGATCGTGCCGGCGCTCTGGCGACCGGCGGTCGTGCTCCCCTTCTCGATGCCGGCCGACTCCCGGATGAGCACGGTGGTCGGCGGCGTCTTGAGGACGAAGGTGAACGTCCGGTCCTCGTAGATGGTGATCTCCACCGGCACCACCGTGCCCCGCTGGGCCTCGGTGGCGGCGTTGTACTGCTTGACGAACTCCATCGTCTGGACGCCGTGGGGGCCGAGCGCCGTGCCGACCGGCGGCGCCGGGGTGGCCGCCCCGGCGGGCAGCTGGATCTTGACGATGGCGGTGACGCGTCTGCGGGGCATCGATGCGGGTCCTTGTTCCTCTTCCGGCCGGCTACAGCTTGGCGACCTGGCTGAATTCGAGCTCGACCGGGGTCTCCCGGCCGAAGATGTTGACGAGCACCTTGAGCTTGAGCTGGTCCTCGTTGATCTCGGCCACCTGGCCGGTGAAGTCGGCGAACGGCCCCTCGCGCACCCGGACGGTCTCGCCGACCTCGTGCTCGAGGCGCGGCCGGGACCGCTTCGGGCCTTCGGTCCGCTCGTCACGCACCTGCAGGATGCTCTCGACCTCGGCGCGCGACAGCGGGGTCGGCTTCGTCCCCGGGCCGACGAAGCCGGTGACACCCGGGGTCTGGCGGATGACCGACCAGGCGTCGTCGTCCAGGTCGGCCCGCGTCAGCAGGTAGCCCGGGAAGACCTTGCGCTGGACGGTCACCTTCTTGCCGCCCTTGAACTCGACGGTGTCCTCCATCGGGATGACCACCTCGAAGATCCGGTCCTCCATGTTCATGGAGCCGATCCGGCTCTGCAGGTTCGACCGCACCTTGTTCTCGTAGCCGGCGTAGGTGTGCACCACGTACCAGCGACCGGGCCGGTCGTAGGGGCTCTGTCGGACCGGGAGGTCCTCGTCGCCGTCCCCGTCGCCCTCCAGCTGGGCGGTGTCGGGCTCGGCTACGCCGGCCTCGACGTCGGGCGCGCCGGCCTCGACGGCTGTCGCCGTGCGTGCACCGCCGTCCGCGGCGTCGCCGGACGCGACCGGGTCGCCCAGGTCCAGCTCAGGACCCTGCTCGTCGTCACCCATCGTCGCCATCGCGTCGCTCGTCGTCCTCACCTTGCTTCTGCGCTTCTGCAGCTCGTCGCCGCCGCTGTCGTGGTCCGGCGTGCCCGCCGGTCACCTTCGACCGGCCGGCCGCCCGGGTGGCCCGGGACCCCGGCCACCGGAGGGGCATCCCACCTCTAGGGGTAGAGGTGGAGGACCCCCTTGGCGAACACGTAGTTCAGGCCGAAGATCAGCAGGGCGATGAGGACGAGCGTCGTCAGGACCACCGTCGAGTAGTTGACGACCTCCGCCCGCTTCGGCCACAGCACCTTGGCCAGCTCCGCCCGCACTTCCCGGAAGTACTCGGCGACGCGGCCGCCAAGGCTAGCGCCCTCCGGCTCGACGCGCGACGACGTGTGCCCGGCAGGCGACGCGGGCGTGACAGGTGGCGAGTCGGCCGTGAACGCCGCGGCGTCGCCGGACCGGTCCTGGCCCTGCAGGGTGCGCTTTGTCTGTCGGTTCACGCGGGCGTCCTCGAGCTGGGCGGGCGAGCAGGGCAGGAGGGACTCGAACCCTCAACCGCCGGTTTTGGAGACCGGTGCTCTGCCAATTGAGCTACTGCCCTCGGACGGCCAGGTGCGGCGGCGCAGGACGCGCGTGCACCGACGACCCGGGGCGATTCAACGATAGCACTGGCGAGCCGGGGCGCCTCGCCGGGGCAGCCGGGATCGGAGCGCCAGGACGATCACGGCGCTGCCGAGCGCTCCGCCGGCGAGCGTCGCCCGCCACGCCCGGCCCGTCCCGTCCGCAACCCGCTCGGCCTCGGCGGCCGCGCCGATGGCGTCGAGGACGTTCGACAGCACCCCTGCGGGGAGCGCCGCCTGCTCGGTGCGCAGCTGGGCGAGCAGGCGCTGCAGGCGCGCCCGGCGCCCCTGCTCGGCCTGGCAGCGCAGGCAGGACGCCACATGGCGGGCCACGAGCGGTCGGGGGGCGCCGCCGAGGCCGGCCAGGGCGACGGCGCCCTCACATCGCACGGCTGCCCCCGGCTGGTCGCGCCGTCCCCCCGTCGCGCACCGCGGGCCGGCGGGCGTGCAGCGGACGTACCGCCGCGCCCTCCGGCGCGGGGTTCGGCCCCTCCTTCGAGAAGAGGGCGTCCCGCAGCCGCCGCCGCGCCCGGTGCAGGCGCACCTTTGACGCCGCCCGGGAGATGCCGAGCTCACCGGCGATCGCCTCGTGCGAGAGCTCGTACACGTCGTGGAGGACCACCACGGTACGCATGGGAACCGGCAGCCCGTCGAGAGCGGCGAGCAGGCGCGCCCGATCCTCGCCGGTCGAGGCGGCGGCCTCCTGGTCCCGCTCGGCCCGCGGATCGGCGAGCGGGAGGTCGATGGCCAGCTCGTCGTGGGCC
>JAKACF010000327.1 GCA_021821585.1 Actinomycetes bacterium | reverse complement strand
CCGCGGGCGGCGCCTTAGGGCCGGGACCGGCGCCGTCGGGGCGGGGGCGAGGCCTCCCAGTCGGTCCGTCCGTCGTGTCCGCTCACCCTCCGCCGTCGACGCCTGGCGGGGTCGGCGGACTCCGCCAGCGCCCACGTCCGCCGCCAGGGTGAGGTGTCCGGGCCCCGGATGGCGGGCGTCTCGTCGCGGGAGGCCCGCAGGCGCGCCGACCACCAATCGGTCTCCGCCTCGTCGGCGAGGACGGCGACGGCGGACTCGAGGCGGGCGGAGAAGCGCCGGGCGTCCTCGCCCTCACGCGGATGCAGCGGGCGTCCGAAGCGGATCTCCACCCTCCCGGGACGGAGCCGGGCGGGGAGCCCCCCGCCGCTCTTCGGCAGCACCGCCCGGGTGCCGCGCAGGTGGACGGGCACGACGGGGACGCCACAGCGCTTCGCGAGGTAGGCGGCACCGCCCTTGAACTCCTGGCCCCAGCCGTCCGGTGAGCGGCCACCTTCGGGGAAGATGACGAGCGACCAGCCCTCCTCGATGAGACCGGCCGCCACCTCTGCGGAGCGCCGGTTCACCTTCAGGCGCTCCATCGGGATCGCGCCCAGCCAGAACGCCGAGAGGACGGACTTCCACTGCCGGTCGAAGAAGTAGTCGGCGGCTGCCGCCACCACCGTCCGGTGGCGCCGGGAGGCGGGAAGGGCGGCGAGCAGGACGGCGGTGTCGAGGTGGCTGGCGTGGTTGGCGGTGACGATGACAGGACCGTCGAGGCGCTCGAGGGCGTCCCTGCCGAGGATGCGCGGGCGGACGAGCGCCTGGACGGCCGGCACGGTGAGGTCGTCGAGGACCATCGCCCGCGCCAGGCGGACGGGGTAGCGCCTGGCCCAGGCGGTGCCGTAGTCGACCCCGGTGCCCTTCTCGGGTGGAACCGGCTCGACCCCGCCGGGCCGGGTGGGGGACCGGAGGAGGAAGTTCACGAACGTCCCTCCCTGCCACGGGCTCGAGCTCACTGGACGTCCGCGATGAGGAGTGGTGGTGCGTGCAGATGGGTGATGGACGGGTCGCGCCCGACGACGTCCTCGGCCATCTCGAGGGCGTCCGCCAGCGTGGTGGCGGGCGAGAAGCCGAGCCGCCGCACGGCGGCCCGGTCGCCCCCGACGACGATCACCTTCGAGACGTGGCTGAGGGCGTGGGCGCACCAGTACCACATGTAGAAGGGGTGGACGCCGTGGTAGGCGTAGCTCGTCCGGTAGAGGTGGATGTACCACGGGTCGGTGGCGAAGGCGTTCTCGTACTTGGCCTCGATCTCGTGCAGGTCGGTCGTCTCCGAGAGCACCTGCTCGAAGAAGTCGACGTAGCTCGGGTGGTGGACGGGGTGGAAGGCCCACGGCGTCGGATGCGAGATGATGACGACCCCGCCCTCGCGCACGAGCGGCCGGCCCCGGTAGAGGTTGAAGAAGTACCCGAGGCCGAGGCAGGCGACGAGGATCGGGTTCATGATCGAGTTGACGTTGTAGGGCGAGATGAACGGCAGGCCCATCGTGAGGACGTCGGCCTGGCCCTCGACGGTGACGAGCTGCTGGCGATGGACGTGCTCGAGCGTGCGGTCGTGCACGGCGCCGACCTCACCAGCCTGGACCGAGGTGAGCTGGTGGGGCGAGCGGATGGAGTGGAAGATCCGCCGGGCGAGCTCCGGGGGCGTGCGATCGAGCGCCTTCGAGCTGGCGGCGAACCCCGCACGGTCCTTCCAGGTCCACTCCCACTCCCGGTGCTGGAGGAAGCCGAACTGCTCGGGGAAGGTGTCGGTGTTGAGGGTCGTCTCGATCTGGAAGACCCTGACGCCCGCCTCGGCGATGAGCTTGCCCATCCTCCAGTTGGAGGTGTGGAGCTCGGAATGGTGCCGATCCATGAACGAGCGGCTGTGCTCCATGGTCCGCACGTTGTGGTGGTGCCGCAGGCTCTTGTAGGAGGAGAGCCCGGTGGCGACCGACTTGTGGCCTCCGTCCATCGCCACGAGGTTGATGTTGACGTAGACGAGGAGGTCCGACTCGACGGCGCGGCGGTTGAGCTCGACGTCCTCGCCCTCGTCGGTGAGACCGAGGTGGACGAGGTTGTCGGGGTCCTCGGCATCGTGCTGGGTGAGGAGCCCGTGGGGGGCGAAGGCGTTGAAGATCCGCTCGCCGAGGGCGTGGCGGAGCTCGTCGTCGGTCATCCGCCGGTGGAGGGCCAGCGCCGCGACGAGGACGACGTCGTCGACGCCGGCCTCCGCCGCCAGGTCGAGCACCGCCTCGATGACCCGTTGGCGCACGTCGGGGGCGCGCATGGGCGGGAGCGGGAGCGAGACGTCGTCGAAGGCGATCGTGAGCTTCATGCCCGCGCTCAGCAGTGCCCGCAGCGGGGGGGTGTCGCCGAGCGGGTGTTCGAGCGCCTCGGCGATGGCACCGTCGGGGTCGCGGAGCGCCGGGAGTGGCTCTGGCGGGTAGACCACCCGGCTCCCGACCGGGAGGCGCTCCAGGCGGAACCCCTCCCCGTGCCAGAACAGCGTCGGCGGCGTCGATCGGTCGACCTCGAGGACGAATCCCGGTCGGGGGCTCACGGCGTCTCCTTGTCGTCGGTGCCGGCGGCGCGGCCTCGCCGCGGGCGGCGTCGTAGGTCGAACACGATCTTCACCCCGCCGCGCCGGCCCGCCGCCGCCGCGTGTCCGATCGCCTCCTCGTAGCGCTCGAGGGAGTAGCGCGCGCTGACGAGCCGGCCGAGGTCACAGGCGTCGACGAGGTCCCGGGCGAGGTCGAAGGTGGAGGCGGGCCCGGACGGGGTCTCCTCGGTCCCGTAGGCGTAGGCGCCCTTCAGGGCCACCTCCCGCTGCCACAGCGGGGCGAGGTCCACCCTGACCGGGCCGGGCATGCCGACGAGGACGATCTCGCCGCCCGGGCGGACGACCGAGAGGGCGCCGGCGAGGGAGTCGGCGCTGCCGACGCAGTCGAAGACGACGTCCATCCCGCCGGTGACGCGCTCGAGGGCGCCTCCCCGCCCCGTGAGGGCGAGCGAGCCGGTGAGGCGACGGGCCGCCCGGACGATCTCGTCGGGTTCGACGACGTGGTCGGCACCGAGCTCGCGTGCGAGGCGGCGCTGTTCGGGGTGCTTCGCCACGGCGACGAGGACGCCCGGCAGGCTGTACTGGCGGAGGGCTGCGATCGTGCAGAGGCCGAGCGTCCCCGCCCCGAGGACGAGGACCCGCCGCCCGCCGGCCGAGCCCCGGAAGGCGGCGTGGACGGCGCAGGCCGTCGGCTCGATCATCACCGCCGCCTCGTCGGAGAAGCGGTCCGGGACCGGGTGCAGCTGGCTCTCGTGGGCGACGAGGCTCTGGGACCAGCCCCCGCCGGTGTCGGCGCAGTA
>JAKACF010000326.1 GCA_021821585.1 Actinomycetes bacterium | reverse complement strand
TGCGCTGCTGCACGGTGCCGACATCGTCGAGCAGGTCGTCCGGCGGCTGTGCCTGCCCCGCCAGGAGGCCGAGGATCTCACCGATGCGTTGTACGACCTCGCATATGACGCGATCGTCGGTGTCAGTCGGCCCCCGAAGCTCGACCTTGCCCGTCTCGCCGAAGGAGCGTCGTTCTCGGGGTGGGCTCGTCAGTTCCTTTCCTCCAAACAAGCCTGTAGGACCGCAAGCCGGCGTTCGTGGGCGAGGGCCCGCCGGGAGGTGCTGACGGCGGCCACCGGCAGAGACGAGCCCGCCGTCTCGACGGCGCTCGAGATCGATCACGGTCATTTCGACGAAGACGGGCTCGACGAAGAGAAGGGCGACGCGGCCATCGCCAGCTTCGGTGCGCACGCCAAGGGGCTTCGCCCCTGCGGCAGGGTGCATCTCACCGCAGCGACGCTCGCCATGGCGTTCCGGCTGCCTCGCCCATGCCGGGCGGTCGATCTACCTTGCCGCGACGACCTGCTCGCCATCGTCGAGGCGGATGTCGACGCGGTCCGTTCGGCGCTGTGCCGCCTGGTCGACGGCGGCGACGTCCCAGCCGACGAGGAACACGTGCACAGGTGCATCGACGTCGTGTTCGCCGACTGGACCGACGAGCAGATCCACGAGTTGCTCGGGCTCCAGCCGGTGGTCTCCCAGGCGCTCGTCATCGCCGCGCTCACCCCGGTGCCGCCGCCGCAGGTCCGCTACGTGAGACAGCTCGGGCGCCAGCTCGTCGGCTCCGGCGTCGCGCTGGCGGCGGCGCGCCCTCTCGCGACGAGCTTCGCCGCTTTGGTGGCCGAGACGACGACGAACGAGTTCGACGCCCGCCACGCTCTCGACCTGAAAGACCGCGAGGAGCGGGCACTGGACCGGAAGCGCTTCGAGGCCGTCGCCGAAGAGATCATCGGCCGGGGCTGGACGCAGCTCGGTGCGACCCCGGGCGACGTCGAGCGGCACCTCCAGCGCATGCTCGACCAGGTCTGCTACGGCGAGCTTGCAACGGCCTGAGCCACTGGCCGGTATCAGAAGTCTTCGTCAGCGTCGTCAGATGTGGGGTGTCGGTCGCTGTCGCCGGTGTCGCTTCCTTCTTCCCAGATGTCCAGCGGGATCCAGACCGTTCGGATGACGGTGCCGCGAACCCGCGTTGGCCGGGTGCGCTGACCAGAGCGTTCGCGAGCGACCAGCTCGCCGAGCGACGCGACGAGCTCGAGACCGCTGCGCATTCCGATGGCCTTGGCCGCCACGTCGTGCAGGAGAGCGACATAGATCGTGCCGCTCTCCCGCTCCTTCACGACCTGGCCGAGGAGCTCGACCCTCGAGACGTCGGCGGGAACGGGGAAGCCCGGACCGTCTATCCACCACCTCTCGCCGAGCGTGGCTTGGCGGAGACGATTCACGACCGCCATGGGCCCAACCTCGCCTGGGTCCATGACCCCGACGGCATGACGTCGAGCGGACTCGGAGAGCCGGAGCTGGCCGTCGGAGGCCAAGGAAAGCGCCTCGCTGCTGTCGAGCTCTCCGGCCTCGATGCAGAACTCCGACCAAAGGCGCCACCCGGTCAAGAATCCCGCAGCGACCTGCGCCTGACGGATGGTGAGCTGTCCCGATGCCAGCAGGTCCAGAACCATCTCGCTGTGCAGGTTCGCGAGGTGGGCTCGCCAGGCGACAAGGGCCGCCTCGGGGTCGCCAGGCGCCAGGGCGTCGATGAGAGCGGCGAGGTGGCAGATGAACGCCCCCCAGGTTCGGCGCAGCGCTCCGTCGCGGAGCAGGTGCCTCAGGCGATCGTCAAAGGGCTCCTCGTCGGGCGCCTTGGCCAGCAGCGCGACGGTGAGGCACCGCTCGAGAGACGAGATGGTCGTCGACGATGGCAGCTTCTCCGCGGTGATGAGCGCCATGGGTGAGCTGCGGTCGGGGTCCTGGCGGACGAAGCGCCCGTGTCCGTCCGGACGAAGCCGTGCCCTGCCGACGACGCCGCCGCCGTAGGTGCGGCGCAGCAGGCTGTCGATCGCTGCGGACTGCTCTTCGCCCATCCGCTCGGATGGCTTGTCACGAGCGTCCTCGACCCAGGCGATGCCGTTGTGCGCCCCGGCGCCCACCTCGCCGACGACGCCCGCACTGCTGTCGAGGCTGGTGAGGAGGCTGTCGGGGTCGGGCGACAGTGCGGAGAGGGCGTGACGTACGAGGGCGGTCTTCCCGCTGCCCTTCTCGCCGACGATGGCAAGCCCCGCTGCGGGTGGCGTCACGCCGCTGTGGGCCCAGGCCATCGCCGAGAAGAGCGCGACCAGCGCGGTCTTCCCACTCTCGCTGAGTAGGCCAGAGATCGACAGCACGGTCCGTACGTCGTCGGCGAGGATCGCCGGGTCGGGCTCGGCCAAGGCGACGGCCGCCGGTGGCCCGGTGACGACCGCCCGGAGGCTCTCGTCGAGCCCTGACGCCGTGAGGGAGCCTTGCGTGGTCACGTACCCGATGCGGTCGCCGACGGCGGCCCAGCCGATGCGACGCAGCGCCCTGTAGACGGTGGGGCGGTCGAGCTTCATCTGGGTGCGCAACGCCGCCTCGATCTCGATCTCGACCTGACGGGCCGGTGAGATGACGATCTCGTCGGAGACCGCATCGGGGAGCCGGTCCAGCCAGCTGCGAGGCTGGCCGAGGTCCGTCGAGTAGACATCGCGGACGACGTACTGGGCTCCGTCGAGGCGGACCTCGACGTCGTACAGCCGCTCGGTGGGGGTCGCGGGATTGAGGTCGTCGTTGACGACGACCCGGCCGACAATGCGGAGCCCGGCGTCGACGAGGATGGTCGCCGTCGGCTCGTTGCTCGCCTTGATGCATTCGTTCTCCCAGTCGACGAGAGCGGTGTGCACCCTGGTCCTGCTCCCAGCCGCAGAGGTGGAAGCCGGAGCGGCGCCGACGGCGGCTCGCAGGCGCTCGGCGACGTCGCCTGGCGGGCCTGTGTCGTCCTGGTGCAGGAGCTCGCCAAGGCGCTCGACCGGGACGTCTTCTGCGAGGACGAGGCGGGCGACCGCTGCGGCAAGGTGCGCATCGCCGGCAGAGAACACCTGGGTGAGAAGGTCGAAGCTGGAGCAGCTGTGCCCGTCAGTGAGGCCCCACGCAGCTCGTTGCCGCTCGGAGAACACGGTGATGCGCTCGATCCCGTCCTCGTCGAGGTAGACCGTGGCATCGTGTGAGCCGTCGTAGGGCTCGCTGTGGTCTGGGCGGATCCACCTCGAGCCGCCGTCGGCCGTCTCGCCGTCGAGCTCCCAGCCAAGGGCGGGCAGCAGGTCCGAGAGCGCCACCTCTCTGGCCAGGCGATCGCCCGGTCGGTCGCCGTCGGGGGCGGCTCGTCTCGCTCCAGTGCGGTCCCGCCCGG
>JAKACF010000325.1 GCA_021821585.1 Actinomycetes bacterium | reverse complement strand
GACCGGCTGGTTCTTGGCGAAGGCCTGGAGCCATCCCGGCATGGAGGAGACCGGCACGAAGGCGGCGCTCACGAAGGTGAGCGGGAACAGCCAGACGAGGCCGAAGGAGCCGACCGACTCCTCGTCTTTGATGGCCAGGCCGACGAAGGCGCTCACCGTGCAGATGGTCACCCCGAAGGCAATCCCGAGGAGCACCATGAGCACGGCCGGGCCGATGCCGTTGTGGAACCGGAAGCCGACGGCGTAGCCCACCGCGAGGATGACGAGCAGCGTGACGACGAGGCGGAGGGTGTCGGCGACGAGCCGCCCGAGGAGCACCGCCGAACGGGCCATCGGCATGGCCCGGAACCGGTCGATCACCCCCTTTTGCAGGCCGCGGGCGAGGGCGATGGCCGTGCCGAAGGAGGCGAAGGCCGCCGACTGGGCGATGATCCCCGGCATGAGGAAGTCGACGTAGCCGCCGGGAACGTTCACCGGGATGGCGCCACCGAAGACGTAGCGGAACAACAGCACGAACATCATCGGCTGGATGATCGTGAAGAACAGGTACGCCGGGTTGCGGAACCAGATCATGAGCTCGCGCCGCGTCAGGGTCACGACGTCGGACACCCCGAGGCGGATCCGCTGGCTCATCGCCGGGGGCGGGATGTCGAGGGCCGCGAGCGGCGGGAGCGTGGTGGTCGTCATGGGATCTCCGATCAGCGCCTGCGGTTGGCGCCCGGTCGCCGGGGCGATGTCACGGCCGTCTCCTCGTCCTCGGCGGCGTGTCCGGTGAGGGCGAGGAAGACGTCGTCGAGCGAGGGCCGCCGGATGCCGAGCCCTTCGCTGTGGACCCCGAGCGCGTCGAGCCGCCGCACGGTCTCGACGAGGGCGTGGGAGCCGTCGCCCCCCACCGCGAGGGCGAGGCGGCCCGACTCGGCATCGAGGACGGGCTCGGCCTCCGAGAGGAAGCCGATCGCCTCGGCGGCCTCTGCGAGCCGGTCCCGCTCGACCACGCTGAACTCGAGGATGTCCCCGCCCACCCGGTTCTTCAGCTCGTGCGCCGTGCCCGCCGCGATCACCTTGCCGCGGTCGATGACGACGATCTCGTCGGCGAGCTCATCGGCCTCCTCGAGGTACTGGGTGGTGAGCAGGAGGGTCGTCCCCGACGACACGAGCTCGCGGATCACGTCCCACATCCCGATGCGGCTGCGCGGGTCGAGGCCGGTGGTCGGCTCGTCGAGGAAGAGCACCTGGGGTGTCGCGACGAGGCTGAGGGCGAGGTCGAGGCGGCGCTGCATCCCGCCCGAGTAGCCCTTGGTCGGCCGGTCGGCGGCGTCGATGAGGTCGAAGCGCTCGAGGAGCTCGACCGCCCGCCGCTCGCGCGTCGCCGCGTCGAGGTGGTACAGGCGCCCCATGATCTCGAGGTTCTCCCGACCGGTGAGCTCCTCCTGGATGGCGGCCGACTGGCCGGCGAGGCCGATGATCTCGCGCACCGCCTCGGGCGAGCGCACCACGTCGCGGCCCTCGACGAGCGCCCGGCCGGTGTCGGGGGCGAGCAGCGTGGTGAGGATCTTGACGGCCGTGGTCTTGCCGGCACCGTTCGGGCCGAGCAGCCCGAGCACCTTGCCCCGCTCGACCACGAGGTCGATGCCGGCGAGGGCCCGCACCTCGCCGAAGGACTTGTGGACGTCTTCGACGAAGATGGCCGGTCCGGACCAGTCGGTTCGGGGAGACGTCATCCTGGCTCCTTTGCTCGGGGCAGCGGGCCGAGGTACCCGTGCCGGGGCGGTCGCGCCCCGCCGCTCGGCCCCGCCCGCCGCCGATCGGCGGCGGGCGGTGTGCGGCCGGGGCGCGGCCGGAGGCACCCGGGGGCCTGTTCTGTGCGTCAAGAGTATCTTGACAAGGGCTGCGTGTCAAGGCAACCTTGACGCGTGGCCGACTCCGACGACCGCCCGCCCCGGCCCCTCCCTCCGCTCATGCTCGCCGCCTGGGAGAGCGCCACGTCGGATCCGGACCCGCTGGCGGCGCTCGGTGCGACCCGGGCGCTCATCGGGCTCCTCTCGACCTGGGAGGCCAAGCTCGCCAGGGAGGCGGCGGCCGCCGGCGCCACGTGGGAGGCCATCGGCAGCTCCGTCGGCGTCAGCCGACAGGCGGCCTGGGAGCGTTTCCACGAGGACGTGGCGGAGATCAAGCGACAGATGAAGCGGGAGGCGAGGGCGATCCGGGACCGCCACCGCCAGGAGATGTACGAGCTGCGCGACGAGATGAGGCGACGGGCGAGCAGAAGGCGCCCCGGGTGGCCGCCGGGCGAGTGACTACCCGCCGGGCCGGTCCGCCGCAGCCCGGGTAGCATCCCTGTACGGCGCCGGAGGACGCCGCCGGGTTCGCGGGAAGGACCGAGTCCACCTCTGCTCTGGGCGTTGAGCTCTTCGGCCACGACCGTCTCTTCGAAGCTCGCATGCGAACCCGAGCGGAGAAGGAGACGTCATGCCCGAGCTGCCGCACCCCGCCCGTCTTCCCGATCGACCCGATCTCCACCAGATCCGCCGGCAGGCGCGCGAGCTCCAGCGCGCGGCGGCAGCCGGCGAGCCCGAGGCGCTGCGGCGCCTGCGGGCCGTCTCGAGCGAGGCGACACTGACGGCCGCCCAGCTGGCGATCGCCAGAGAGCTCGGCTTCCCGAGCTGGACGAAGCTGAGAGAGGAGGTGCTGCGCCGCCGCGCCGAGACCCCTGGCCCTTCGATCGCGGCGCTGCGCTCCTTCGGCGGGGGTCGGGCGCTCCCCCTCGAGGGAGGTGTGCTCTCGGCCGCCGTCCTGCTCGTCGACGGACCTCATGCGGTGCTGGAGGGGAGGTTCATCCCGTCCGGACCGCTCCGGATGGGGCCACCGAGCTCGTGGCAGCGTCTCGTCATGCACCTGCCGGTCGCCCCGCGGCTGTTGGGGATGGATCCACGCACGCTGCCGGTCATGTCGCTGCGCGGGCTGCGGGCGGTCGACGACCAGGGCGCCGTCTACGCCGTCCGGCCACGCAGCGGATCGGGAAGCACCCGACATGAGAGTCGCACCCGGGTCATCGACACGGCCTACGTCGTGGCGTCGGCGACCCGGCGCCCCCGGCCGGGCTGAGCTGGCTCGAGCTGCGTTCGGCCGGTGGCGCCGCCAGCCGTCTCATGCCCGCGCGCCGGGCCTCGTTCGCCCTCGGCGGAGGCCCCTCTCCGGCCCACGGGCGAGGAGGCGGCTTCGGCGAGGAGCTGGCCCCGTCCGACCTGGCCGCCGAGCTGCCGACCCTCGACGGCACCACGGCGAGGGTGGACTGCCTCGTCCCGAGCGACGACTCGTGGCGCCTGCACCTGTCCGTACGGCCGCACTTCTGGCGGAGCGTGGAGGGCGGCGAGCGGGTGGCGGCACTCGGGATC
>JAKACF010000324.1 GCA_021821585.1 Actinomycetes bacterium | reverse complement strand
CGCCGCCGCCAGCGTGAGGCGGTCCTCGTCGGGCAGCGCGTCCGCCCCCACCAGCTGCACGATCTCGAGCAGCTGCCGCTCGCGGGCCAGCAGGGCCATGGCGTCCGCGCGCCGCGCGCTCCAGTCCGCGCCCACCTCGTCGCGGTACCACGCCGACAGCGCGTCGACGTACAGGGAGTACGACTGCCCCCACGCGAGCGCCGGGAAGTGGCGGGCGTGGGCGAGGTCCGCGTCGAGCGCCCAGAACGCGCCGGCCAGGCGGAGGCTCGCCTGGGTCACCGGCTCGCTGAAGTCGCCGCCCGGGGGCGACACCGCGCCGACGAGCGTGACCGAGCCGACCCGCTCGGGCGACCCGAGGGCCCGGGCGCGTCCGGCCCGCTCGTAGAACGCCGCCAGCCGGCTGCCCAGGTACGCGGGAAACCCCTCCTCTCCCGGCAGCTCCTCGAGCCGCCCGCTGATCTCCCGCAGCGCCTCCGCCCAGCGGCTCGTGGAATCGGCCATCAGCGCGACGTGGAGCCCCTGGTCGCGGAAGTACTCGGCGATCGTCATGCCCAGCCCGATCGAGGCCTCGCGCGCGGCGACGGGCATGTTCGACGTGTTGGCGATGAGCACCGTCCGGCGGAGCAGCGGCCGTCCCGAGCGCGGGTGCATGGCGAGACGGAGCACGAACCATCCGAGGGCGAACAGGCCGTCGAGGTAGGTCGTCTCGGGGAAGCCGCCGTAGACCGAGAGCGCCAGCGCCGTGCCGAGGATGACCCAGGCGGCGTGGTCGGGTGCGGGCCGGCGGAAGAGCCGTTCGATCGCGTACAGGGCGAAGGGGAGGAAACAGATCGGGTTGAGCGGGGCGTGCTGGAACCAGGCGAACGTGCCGTTCAGCGCGAACAGCGCTCCCCCGAGCGTCGCGATCGGGCGGCCGAACGCGAGCTCGCGCAGCAGCAGGAACGTCCCGAGCCCAGCCGTCACCTCGAGCAGCATGTGGAAGTAGAGCTGGCCCTGGGGAAGCGCGAGCAGCAGGGTCGGCGGGAAGAAGGCGGCGGCGTTCATCTCCCCGACGAGCGGAGACCCGACTCCCTCGAAGGGGTTCCACCAGGGCACGATCCCGTGCAGCCAGTCCATCGCCGCGAGGTGCCCGAGGGCCTGTGCGGTGTAGCCGATCTCCTTGTCGAGGTAGTACCAGCCGGGGAGGTACCCGGGGTGCAGGTCGACCGCGGTGCGGCCGAGCGGACCGAGCGGGTTGACGTCGACGATGCCGACCAGCGCCGGGAAGTTGGCGAGGACGACGGCGGCGACGATGAGCATCGGCCATCCGAGCACCGAGAGACGCCAGCGGACCGGGCGTGGGCCGCTCCCGGCCTCGTCGCCGGCGGGGAAGCGCTCTGCCCGGACGTCTCGTGTCCTCAGGCGTTCCAGTAGGTCGCTCATCGCCTCTGCGCTCCGTACGGCGGTCGGTACGGGCCGCTGTGGCTGACGACCCCCCGGCCGGAAGCTAGCTGTCCGGCGTCCTGAGCGCCACCATCGACGGTCCTCGGCGAGGGTTCTTGTGCCGGCTGGAGTGACGCCGGGCACCGGTCCTCAGGACCGGCGCGGGCGCGGCCGCCGTGCTCCGGCGCGCCGGGCGACGGTCTGCTCAGCGCGCCGGCCCGCCAGGGACCGGGAGGTCGTTTCCTAGACTGCCGGGGTGGCGCCCTTCGAGGAGCTTCGATCGGCCATCGAGCACCTGGCGTGCCTCGACCGCTCCTCCTGCTCTCCCGGTGAGCAGGAGGCCGCGGAGTGGATCGCCGGAGCCCTCGTCGAACGCGGCGCCGCCGCCAGCGTCGAGCTCGAGCGTGTCCACGGCACCTACTGGTGGCCGCTCGGCATCACCTCCGCCGTCGGTGCCGTGGCCGGCCTCGCCGCCCGCAGAGGTCATCGCCTGGCCGGCGCGGCCGCCGCCGCCGCGGCCGTCGCCGTGGCGGTCGACGAGCTCGGAGCCGGGCGCCGCCCGCTCCGGCGCGTCCTACCGAAGAAGACGACCGCCAACGTCGTCGCCTACGCCGGCGACCAGGCTGCTACCCGCACCCTGCTCGTCGTCTCCCACCACGACGCCGCCCACACCGGGACGTTCTTCGATCCCCGCCTCACCCGGTTCCTGAGCGAGCGGTTCCACTCCCCCGGGGACGAGGTGCCCCGCCAGCCCCCGGTCATGGTGCCGATCGTCGCTGCCCCGGCTCTCGTCGCCGTCGCCGCCCTCCTCGGCCTGCGCCGGCTCATGCTCGCCGGCGCCGTCGCCTGCGCCGGCGTCATCGGCTCCTTCGCCGACATGGCTCTCCGCAGCACCGTGCCGGGGGCGAACGACAACCTCACCGGCGTGGCGACGGTGCTCGGGGTCGCCGGCGGGCTCGCCGAGGACCCCGTCGAGAACCTGAGGGTGGTGCTCGTCTCCACCGGTGCCGAGGAGCCGCTCATGGAGGGCATGCGGGCCTTCGCCGCCCGACACTTCGCCGACCTCCCCGCCGGGGAGACGTCCGTCCTCTGCGTCGACACCGTCGGCTCGCCCTACCTCGTCCTCCCCGAGGAGGAGGGGATGTTCCGCGTCCGCCGGTACGACGGCGGGTTCAAGGAGCTGATCGCCGAGTGCGCCGCCAGGGAGGGCGTCGTGCTCCGGCGCGGCCTGCGGATGCGGCTCGGGACCGACGGCTACCTGGCGCTCCGCCACGGCGTCCCGGCCGCGATGCTCATGTCGATCGACCGCCACGGCACGGCGTCGAACTACCACTGGCCGACCGACACGGCCGACCGGGTGGACTACGGGAGCCTGGCGGACGCCGTCCGGCTGTGCCTCGCCGTCGTGCGGCGCCTCGCTGACGAGGCGGCCCCGGAGGGTGTCTCAGCGGGAGAGGAGCTCGCCGGCTGAGGGCACCGGTCCCTTGAAGACGCGGCGTGGTTCCACCACCGGCGGCCGGGCCGGACCGTTGGCGAAGGCGACGACGGCGCGGTGCGCCAGGCGGTTGCGGTGCTTGACGAGGGCATAGAGGGGAACCGGCACTCCGCCGACGTCGAGCTTCGGCTGCACGGTCGTCATCCCGAGGTCGAGGAGCTCGACTCCGTCCCCGATGGCGACCCGGACGATCTCGTAGAGGAGGCGGAAGTAGGCGCCCTCCGAGCGCCCCGCCGCCTCGTCGAAGCCGCAGTGGAGGAACCACATCCAGGGGCGGTCGCTCAGCAGCAGGGCGAAGGAGGCGAGCGAGCCGTCCGCATGCCGCGCCAGGAGGACGCTCGTGTGATCGAGCGTCGAGACGGCACGGAAGTACCCGGGCGTGAGGACCTCCCGCCGCAGCTCGTCGGCCCGGTCGTAGACGAGGTGCCACAGCCGCGCGAGGTCGGGCGCCAGCTCGGCGAACTGCCGGCGGTACCTGAAGGACCGCGGC
>JAKACF010000323.1 GCA_021821585.1 Actinomycetes bacterium | reverse complement strand
CCGCGCGCCTCGAGGACTCCACCCTGGACTCCGCCGAGGGGGGCCTGGAGAGCGTCATGCCGCGTCGCAAGCGAGGCTTCCGGGACAGGTCGCGGGCGCCGGCCGAGGGGATCCGCCTGGTCGGGCCGGGGTCTCCTCCCGTCGGTCGGGGTGGCCGGAGCCCCAGCAGCGGCCGGTCGGGACCACGCCCGTCGAGTGGGCAGGCTGCCTCCTCCCGTTGCGGCTCGAGCCGGCCATGAGTCCTCCAAGTTCTCAAGCAATGATTTGAATAGTTTCCCATCCACCGAGAGACGAGTCAAATCATCAAACGATCACTTGACATAGCTTCAGGGCGTGCTCGATCATGAGGTCGTGGCCGACCGGATCGCGAAGGACGCCCTCTTCGACGCCTTTGCGGAGGTGGCCAAGGCGTTGTCGAGCGGCCGGCGCGCCGAGATCGTCGACCTGCTCGCTCAAGGAGAGCGCTCGGTCGAGGAGATCTCCGGCGAGATCGGCCAGAGCGTGGCCAACACCTCGCACCACCTGCGGGCGATGGCCCGGGCCGGGCTCGTCACGACCCGCCGGGAGGGGACCCGCATCTTCTACCGGTTGTCGAGCGACCGTGTGGCCGAGGCCTGGGCGGCGCTCCGGGACGTGGCCGCCGACCACGTGGCCGGGATCGAGCGACTGGCCGAGGCCTACATGGGCGACCGAGGCGGGATGGAGACGGTCGGCAGAGACGAGCTGTCGGCACGCATCGCGCGCGGGGAGGTGACGTTGCTCGACGTCCGGCCTGCCGAGGAGTACCGCTCGGGGCACATCGCCGGGGCAAGATCCACCCCGATCGGGGAGCTCCGCCAGCATCTGCGCGCCCTGCCCGACGACGTGGAGGTCGTCGCCTACTGCCGGGGGCCGTACTGCGTCTACGCCGACGAGGCCGTGCGTGAGCTCACGAGGAGGGGCTTCCGGGCTCGTCGCCTGGTCGACGGCTACCCGGAGTGGAAGCGCGCCGGTCTTCCCGTCGCCGCCGGGAGCGAGAGGGAGTCCGCCTGACGGCTGCCTCCAGGAAGCGTGATCAGGATGGCAGCGCTGGTCCGTGACGGAGGGTCGGCCTCTTGCGCTCCCCGGCGATGCACCAGGTGCGAAGAGGCGCTCTGACAAAGAGGGCCTTCGCACCCTCGAGGCTCCGCTCCCCCGTGCGTGAGGTGCACGGGTGTCGCCCCGCCTCATCCGCGAGCCAGAGCCGCCCGGAGGTGAGCACCGCAGGCGGCGTGGCGTCACAGGGGAGCCGAAGACGGCGCCTGACAGCGAGGACGCCGGACCCGGCAGACTCCGCGCGGCCGGAGGCTATGGCATCCTCACGCGGTGACGGAGCTGTGGCCACGACTGCGGATCGAACCGAGCGGCGCCGGCCGGGTCTGTCGCCAGGTGCTTGCCGAGCTCCCGGAGTGGTTCGGCATCGAGGAGGCCGTCGAGGACTGCGTCGCTGCTGCCGATCGGTCGCCCACCGTCGTGGCGTCGCTCGACGGCGAGGACGTCGGCTTCCTGACGCTCGCCCGACACAGCCCACAGGCAGCAGAGGTCCAGGTGATGGGCGTCCTTCCCGCCTTGCCCCGCCGGGGCATCGGACGGGCGCTGCTGCTCGAGGCTCAGGCGTGGCTGCAGCAGAGCGGTGTTGAGTACCTGCAGGTGAAGACGCTGAGCTCGGGGCGTCCCGACGCGGGCTATGAGAAGACACGGGCGTTCTACCTCGCCAACGGCTTCCGGGTGCTCGAGGAGCTGCCCACGCTGTGGGGCCCGAGAACCCCGCGCTCATGCTCGTGAAGTCGCTCGAGCGCACGCCGGGCGGCGGCCCGGGGATGTAGGAGAGCCCGGGCGCCGCTCTCGTCGTGCCGACTCTGCACGCGGGGCGGTACCGCTTGCGCCCCTTCCGCGGCCCCGACGGGGGCTCGCCACCGAGGCGTCCCATGATCCTCGGATCCCGCTCATCTCGAGCGTGCCGACCGTGCCCACCGTGCCCGGCGACACAGCCGTGTCGGCCCACCTCTGCTGCAGGCCGAGCGTCCCGAGTGCGGGAGGTACCCGCTCGCCGCCGCCGAGGCCACCGAGGACCGGGCGGTTGGCCGGATCGGACCCGGTCGGCCGATGGAGACCCGTACCGCGCCTCGGTCGGCTACTGGGTGGTCGCGTCCGCCCAGGGGCACAAGGCGGTGGGGGAGGCCCTCCGTCGCGCTCAGCGCCTGGACGTTCACCAGCCTTCGCATGCAGCGCCTCGAGCTGGACGTCGAGCCGTGGAACTCGCGTCGATCCACTGCTGAGCGCGCCGTTCGGGAGGGCCGGTTTCGTGCCTTCCAACGGGTCGGCGGCGAGCGGCGCGGCTCGTACGTGTACGCCCGCCTCGGCTGAGCACCCTCCGGGTGGGCGTCGCGTCCCGGCGGTCCGGCGGTCGGGAGCGTCATGTGCCAGGTGAGCTGGCCACCGGGAGGAGACAGGACTGGCGGCGCGATCGAGCCCGAGGGATCGTCGGCGGCGGCTCCCGGTCCGGACGCCTCGCCGCTGGCAGCGAGGGGTGGCACCTCCGCGGGGTAATCGGCCGGCCAGTGTCGTGTCGCCTCTGCCCGTCGTGTGGGCCTTGCCGGCGCCGATGCGCTGGCCTTCCTGGCGAGCAGCCGGGAGCTTCCAGCGGTGGCATCCCGGCACCGCTCCGACGGACCCGGGTCGTCGGACGGTGCTGTCACGCGCCCGATGCCTCCCGTTACGCTGACCCGCACGGGAGCTCGGACGAACCGGGCTGAGAGGGAGCCTTGGGCCGGGAGGCCTGGCGGCTCCGACCGTCTGAACCTGGACCGGGTAATGCCGGCGGAGGGAGGAACCTATGACACGGTCGATGGATCTCGATCAGCGCAGCGACTCGAGCCGGCGCGTGTACCTCGAAGGAGGGCGCCCGGACGTGAGGGTTCCCTTCCGGGAGGTGTCGCTCCACGATTCTCCGGGAGGAGCGCCCAACGAGCCGGTGCTCCTCTACGACACCGCAGGTCCGGGCTCGCGCAGCGAGGAAGGACTGCCTCCGCTCCGGCTCTCGTGGATCGAGGAGCGCGGCGACACCGAGACCTACGCCGGGAGGACGTCGTCACCACGCGACGACGGCCGCGCGGCGGTCCGGTCAGGGCAGGCGGCCGATGCTTTCGCCGGCGGCCGGCTCCCCCCGCGCCGGGCGAAGCCCGGGCGCGTCGTGACCCAGATGCACTATGCGCGCCGCGGCGAGATCACTCCGGAGATGGAGTTCGTCGCCGTCCGCGAGGGCGTCCAGCCCGAACAGGTGCGGGAGGCGGTGGCGGCCGGGCGGGCGATCCTCCCCTCCAACGTCAACCACCCCGAGTCCGAGCCCATGATCATCGGCCGTGACTTCCTCGTGAAGATCAACGCCAAC
>JAKACF010000017.1:1530-17946 GCA_021821585.1 Actinomycetes bacterium | reverse complement strand
ACCGCCCGCCCCCGGCGTGCCGCGGCGGCACCGACGCCGCCCCGTCAGCGCCGGACGCGCCCGAGCCGGGTGATCCAGCGCCGGCGGATCGGCGTCATGGCGCTCGGCACCCTGGCGATGCTCGCCCTCCTGTTCGCCCGGGTGGTCGACGTCCAGGCTCTCGCCGCCTCGGGCTATGCCGCCTACGGGGCGAACGAGCAGTTCCAGACGGTGCCGCTTCCGGCCATCAGGGGGACGCTCTACGACCGCAACGGCAACGTCCTCGCCACCTCGGTGCCGAGGGTCGACGTCGTCGCCGACGACTTCTTGATCCACCCGGCCTCGCTCGCTTCCCGCTATGCCGCCGAGCTGGCCCCCGTGCTGCACGTGGGCTCGTCGATGCTCGTCTCCGAGCTCACCCGCAAGAGCGGCTACGTGCCCCTCGCCCTCGACGTCACCCAGGCGGTCGGCGACAAGGTGGCGGCGCTCGCCCTCCCCTTCGTCTCCTTCGTCCCGACCCAGCTTCGGCAGGACCCGGCGGGCTCCCTCTTCTCGCCGCTGCTCGGCGTGGTGGGCTGGGACGGCAAGGGCATGTCGGGCCTCGAGTACCAGTACCAGCAGCTGCTCTCCGGCAAGGCGGGCTCCGAGCAGGTGGCCATCGGCTCGGCCGGTGAGCAGCTGCCGGGCGGGGCGCGGGCGCTGCGACCGGCCGCCCAGGGAAAGGGGCTCGTGCTCAGCCTCGACGAGCCGCTCCAGTACGAGGTGACCAAGGCCCTCGGGGCCCAGGTGCTCGCCCAGCACGCCTACAGCGGCGTCTGCGTCGTGCTCGACACCCACACCGGTGGCGTCCTCGCGATGGTCAACCTGCAGCGCCAGGGGAACAAGGTCGTGCCGGCGACCCAGAACCTCGCCACCAACGCCGTCTACCAGCCCGGGTCGGTGATGAAGATCGCCACCTTCTCCGGAGCCCTGCAGGAGCACCTCATCACCCCGTCCGAGCGCCTCACGGTCCCCTTCACCACCTGGGTCGGAGGGTGGCCCTTCCAGGACGCCGAGTTCCACCCGACCGAGCAGATGCCCGTCAGCCAGATTCTCGCCCAGTCCTCCAACGTCGGCACGATCGAGATCGCCCACATGCTCGGTGCCGCGCGCCTCGACTACTACCTCCACCAGCTCGGCTTCGGCCGCCCGACCGCCCTCGACTGGCCCGGGCAGTCCGACGGCCTGCTGCCGCCGCTGTCGTCCTGGTCCGGCTCGGACATGGGCACCATCCCGATCGGCACCGGTGAGGCGGTGACCGCCATGCAGATCGTCGACGCCTACAACACCGTGGCCGACGGGGGCGTCTACCTTCCGCCCCGCCTCGTCGAGGGCGTGGTCGGGCCGAACGGGCGGGAGCGGCTCCTCGCCGACCACGGGGCGCACCGCGTCCTCGACCCCTCGACGGTGGCCGAGCTCGTCCCGATGCTGGAGGACGTCACCGCCGGCGGGACCGGGGTCCTCGCCCAGATCCCCGGCTACCAGGTCGCCGGCAAGACGGGCACGGCCCAGATCCCGAGCACGACGCACGCCGGCTACCAGCCCGGGGCCTGGAACGCCACCTTCGTGGGGTTCGTGCCGGCCGGGAACCCGCAGCTGACCGCCGTCGTGATGCTGCACCACCCGACGGCGATGTACGGTGGCTCGGCTTCGGCCCCCGTCTTCGCCACCATCATGAGATACGCGCTCCGCCACTTCGACATCTCCCCGAGCGGTGCGAGCGGTCTGTCCGGCACGGCGTCGGGTACCCTGTCGGCCCCGTGACGCCTGCTGCCGGAGGAACCGGGGTGGACCTGGCTGCCGGGCGCGAGACCTCGCCGGCGACGGTGGCCGACATCCTGGAGCGACTCGGCCCGGTGATCGGGCAGGTGAGCGTGCTCGGCGACGCCGCCGTCGGGATCGTCGCCGTCGAGCACGACCACCGGGCGCTCCGCCCGGCCGCCTCGCCGGGGCGAGGGACGCTGTACTGCTGTCTCCGGGGAGCACTGCACGACGGCCACGACCACGCCGCCGAGGCGCGGGCGTCCGGGGCGGTCGCCTTTCTCTGCGAGCGCGACCTCGGCGCCGCGGCCGGCGGCGCGCCCCAGCTCGTCGTCCCGCCCGGCGAGGGCCGCCGGGCCATGGCGCTCGCCGCCTGCGTGGTCGAGCGCGACCCGGCCCGGTCGCTCGCAACGGTCGGTGTCACCGGCACGAACGGCAAGACGACGACCACCCACCTGCTCGTCTCGATCCTCTCGGCGGCCGGGTACGAGGCCGGGCTCGTCGGCACCTTGTCCGGCCAGCGCACGACCCCCGAGGCGAACGAGCTGCAGCGGCGGCTCGCCGCCGCGGCCGCGGCCGCCCGGTCGGCCGGCCGGCCGGGTGCGGTCGCCATGGAGGTCACCTCGCACGCCCTCGTCCAGCACCGTGTGGACGGCTACGTCCACGACGTCGCCGTCTTCACCAACCTCTCCCAGGACCACCTCGACTACCACGGGACGATGGAGGCCTACTTCGAGGCGAAGGCGTCCCTGTTCACCCCCGAGCACGCCAGAAGGGGGGTCGTCAACGCCGACGACGCCTACGGGCGGCGCCTGCTCGAGCGCCAGGGGATCGAGACGAGCCCCTTCTCCCTCGCCGACGCCGGCGGGCTGTCGCTGAGCGCCGACGAGAGCCGCTTCGTGCTGCGCGGCCAGGAGGTCCGCCTCGGTCTCATCGGCCTGTTCAACGTGGAGAACGCCCTGGCCGCCGCCGCCGCCGCCCGGGCGCTCGGGGTCGACGACGCCGTCGTCGCCGAGGGTCTCAGCCGCGCCCCGACCGTGCCGGGCCGCCTCGAGCCGGTCGAGAACGCCCTCGGCCTCAGGGTGCTCGTCGACTACGCCCACACCCCCGACGGGCTCAGCCAGGCCTGCGCCGCCGTCCGGGACCTGCTCGGGGAGCACTCGAGGCTGCTCGTGGTCTTCGGCGCCGGCGGCGACCGCGACCACGACAAGCGCCCCCTCATGGGGTCCGCCGTCTCGGCGGCAGCCGACGTGGCCGTCGTCACCACCGACAACCCGCGCCACGAGGACCCCGAGGAGATCATGGCGGCGGTCGCCCGTGGCTGCACGGGCCCGGCCGAGCTCCGCCTCGAGGCCGACCGGCGGGTCGCCATCGGGCTCGCCCTCTCGCTCGCCGGCCCGGGCGACCTCGTCCTCGTCGCCGGCAAGGGGCACGAGACGACCCAGCAGGTCGGCGACGAGTTCCACTCCTTCGACGACCGCCTCGTCGTCGCCGAAGAAGCGAGCCGACTGGCCGGTGCGCCGTGATCTCGATCTTCACCGCCGGCGGCGTCGCCATCCTCGTCGCCGGCTTCGGCACCCCCCTGTTGCTCCGCTTCCTCGTGAAGTGGAGGATCGGCCAGCACGTCCGGGAGGACGGCCCGGGCTCGCACGCCGCCAAGCAGGGGACGCCGACGATGGGCGGCATCGCCATGCTGGCCGGCATGCTGGCCGGGTACGTCCTCGGTCATGTCGGCACGAACGCGAGCTTCACCCGCTCCGGCTGGCTCGTCGTGCTGGCGGTCCTCGCCACGGGGGTCATCGGCGCCGCCGACGACTGGATCAAGGTCAGCCGGCGCCGCAGCCTCGGCCTCAACAAGCGGGCGAAGGCGAGCCTGCAGCTCGCCGTGGCGATCGGCTTCGGCCTGGCGGCCATGTACTGGGCCGGGATCGACCGCGCCGTCTCGTTCACCCGGTTCGACTTCCCGAACTTCGTGCTGCCGGTGGGCTGGTACGTGCTGTGGTGCGTCCTCGTCATCGTCGGCGGGTCCAACTCGGTCAACCTCACCGACGGCCTCGACGGCCTGGCGGCGGGCTCGTCCGCCTTCGCCTTCAGCTGCCTCGCGCTCATCGGCTACTGGCAGTTCCGCCACTTCGGCATCTACCACGTCTCCCATGCCATCGACCTCGCCCTCGTGGCGGTGTCGATGGCCGGTGCCTGCGTCGGCTTCCTCTGGTGGAACGCCGCCCCGGCCCGCATCATGATGGGCGACACCGGCTCGCTCGCCATCGGGACCGGCATCGCCTGCCTCGGGCTGTCGATGAACGTCACCCTGCTCATCCCGATCATCGGCGGGCTGTTCGTCGTCGTGACCCTCTCGGTCGTGATCCAGGTGATCGCCTTCCGCATCTTCCACACCCGGGTCTTCCGCATGGCCCCGCTCCACCACCACTTCGAGCTGCTGGGCTGGCCCGAGACGACCGTCACCGTCAGGTTCTGGATCTTCAGCGGGCTGTGCACCGCGCTCGGCCTCGGGCTGTTCTACGCCGACTACCTCTCCGCCTCGGGGACGCTGCGGTGAGCGCGGCCCTCCCGCACGGCGCGGCGGCGAGCCTCGTCGTCGGCTTCGCCGTCACCGGACAGGCCGTCGCCCGGGAGCTCGTCGAGCGGGGGCGGGCGGTCGTGGCGGTGGACGACGGCGAGCCTCGTGCCGATGCCGAGCGGACGGCCGCCTCGATCGGCGTGGAGCTCGTCTGGAGGCCCTCGAGGGCCCGCCTGGCCGCGCTGGCGGCGGGCTGCGAGCTCGTCGTGCTCTCCCCGGGGGTCCCTCCGGGCCATCCGATCTTCTCGGTCGCCGACACCGGGCACATCGTCTCGGAGATCGAGCTCGCCGCCTCACTCGCGACGGCGCCGGTCGTGGCGATCACGGGGACCAACGGCAAGACGACCGTCACCTCCCTCGTCACCGAGATGCTGCTCGCCGGGGGCCGGAGGGCCGAGGCTGTCGGCAACATCGGGCGACCCTTCATCGAGGCGGTCGGCGAGGGCGCGGCCGACACCTTCGTCGCCGAGGTCTCCTCCTTCCAGCTCGCCTGGACGAGGGCCTTCCACCCGACCGTCGCCTGCTGGCTCAACCTGGCCGAGGACCATCTCGACTGGCACGCCGACCTCAACGAGTACGCGGCGGCCAAGGCGCGCATCTGGGCGAACCAGGATCACGACGACGTGGCGGTCGTGAACGCCGACGACCCCGTCGTCATGAAGTGGGCCGAGACCGCGCCCGGGCGGGTCGTGACCTTCGGGCGCGAGGGGGAGGTCCGCCAGCTCGACGGCATGATCGTCGCCCCGTCGGGCGAGATCTGCACCGTCTCGGAGCTCCCGCGCCGGCTCCCCCACGACGTCTCGAACGCCTGTGCCGCCTCGGCGGTGGCACTGGCGGCCGGCGCCGGGCGGGAGGCCTGTGCCGAGGCCCTCAGGCGGGGGGTTCCGATGCGCCACCGGATCGAGCTCGTCGGGCAGCACGCGGGCGTGTCGTACTACGACGACTCCAAGGCGACGACGCCGTCCGCCGTCCTCGCCGCCTTGACGGGCTTCGAGCACGCCGTCCTGATCGCCGGTGGGCGGAACAAGGGCCTCGACCTCGCCGCCATCACCCGGGGGCTCGAGTCCGAGGAGCAGGCCGGGCGCGGCCCGGGCCTCGGCCGCCTGCGCGCGGTGGTGGCCATCGGCGAGGCCGCCGACGAGGTGAGCGGGGCCTTCTCGGGAAGCGGGATCGTGATCCGCCGGGCCGGCTCCATGGGCGAGGCCGTGAGGGCAGCGGCGACGATGGCCGTCGCCGGCGACGCCGTCCTGCTCTCGCCCGGCTGCGCCTCGTTCGACTGGTACCGGAACTACGGCGCCCGGGGCGACGACTTCGCCCGCGTCGTGCGCCTCATGGCCGGCGAGGAGGCGGGCGGCCCGGGCGAGGCAGGGGCGGAGCAGGTTCGCGAGCAAGGGGGAGTGCGATGAGTGGTGCCACCGCCGTCGGCGAGGCGCGTCGGACGGCCTCGACCGGGAAGCCGGCCGCCACGGGACGGCGGCGCCGGGCGCCGGCGAGCCCGGCCTCGGCCGAGCGCCGAGCGCCGCGGGCGACGGCGCTCGAGCACCGCGTCCTCGTCGGCTCGGTCTTCTGCCTGTGCGGGATCGGGCTCCCCGTCGTCCTCTCCGCCTCGGCCGTCCTCTCGGCCGAGGGCGGCGCCTCGGTCTACTCGCTGTTCATCCGCCAGGCGCTCTTCCTCGTCATCGGCCTCGTCGGGGCCCTCGTGGCCTCCCGGGTCCGTCCCGAGACCCTCCGGCGCTTCCGCTTCGTCCTCCCGCTCGGGACGATGGTGCTCCTCGTCGCCGTCTTCCTCCCCGGCCTCGGCCACGGTGCCGGCGGGTCCAGCCGCTGGATCGGGGCCGGACCGATCCAGATCCAGCCCTCGGAGCTCATGAAGCTGGCGATGGTCGTCTTCGCCGCCGACCTGCTCGCCCGGCGGGCCGCCCGGCCCGACCACTGGAGGGCGGTCGTCGTGCCGCTGCTCGCCCTGCTCGGGCTGGCCGGCGTCCTCATCATGAAGCAGCCCGACCTCGGGACGTGCATCGTGATCTCCTGCATCGCCTTCGCCCTCATGTACTCGGCCGGTGTCCCGGGCCGTCTGCTCGTCGGGGCCGCCGCCCTCGTCGGCATCCCCGGCGCCGTGCTCGCCCTCGACGCCCCCTACCGCCGGGCGAGGCTCCTGTCGTTCGTCAACCCCTTCTCGCACGCGGCGGGCAGCGGCTACCAGGTGGTGCAGTCGCTCGTCACCCTCGGGCAGGGCGGCCTCAAGGGACAGGGCATCGGCGGCTCGGCGACGACGTGGGGCTACCTGCCGAACGGCCACACGGACTTCATCTTCGCCGTCATCGGCGGGAACCTCGGGATCCTCGGCACGGTGGCCGTCCTCGCCCTCTTCGGCGCCTTCGGGTGGGCCGGCTACCGGGTCGCCCAGCGCGAGCAGGACCCCTTCACCCGGTATGTCGCCGTCGGGATCACCTGCTGGATCGTGGTCCAGGCGGTGATCAACGTCGGAGGGGTGATCGACGCCCTCCCGGTGACGGGGATCCCGCTGCCGTTCATCTCCTACGGCGGATCGGCGCTCGTGCTCGCCCTCGTCGGCACGGGGCTGCTCGTCGGGATCGCCCGCCGGCAGGTCCCCTCCAGGCCCGCCGTCCGCCTCGTCACGCCGGCGGCGGCCCGGCCCCGGCGCCAGGCGGGTCGTGGGCGACGCCCGGCGGTGAGCGGGACGCCGTGACGGCGCGGCCCTACGCCGTCGTCACCGGGGGCGGGACCGGGGGGCACGTGTCGCCCGCCCTGGCGGTGGGCGAGGCGCTCGTGCGGGCCGGCCACCCGCGCTCGTCGGTCGTCTTCGCCGGCGGCCGGCGGGGGATCGAGGGCCGGCTCGTGCCCGAGGCCGGCTTCGCCCTCCACCGGCTGCCGGGCCGGGGCATCAAGCGGCAGCTGTCGGCCGACAACCTCTCCTCCGCGCTCGGCCTCGGGGCGGCCGTCGTCATGGCCTTCGGGCTCGCCCTCCGGGAGCGGCCCCGGGTCGTGGTGAGCGTGGGCGGCTACGCCGGCCTCGCCTACGGCCTGGCGGCCGTCGCCCTTCGCATCCCCCTCGTCGTCGTGAACGTCGACGCCGTGCCGGGAGCCGTCAACCGCCTCCTCGGCCGCTTCGCGGCGGCCAACGCCGTCGCCCTCCCCGGCACGCCGCTGCCGGGCGCGACGGTCACCGGCGCCCCGGTGCGCGACGCCGTCCTCGCCGTCCGGCGCTCGCCCGAGCAGTCCGAGGCAGTCCGCGCCCGCCTCGGGACCGGCCGGGGCCGGCGGCTCGTCGTCGTGACGGGCGGCTCGCTCGGGGCCGGCTCCCTCAACGCGGCGGCCCTCGAGCTCGCCGACCGCTGGCGGGAGCGCTCCGATCTCGCCCTCTACCACCTCGCCGGCGAGCGCAACCTCGAGTCGGTCACCGAAGAGGCGGAGACGAGGGGGCTGTTGGAGCCGGGCCGGGGCCTCGAGTACCGGCTGGCGGGCTTCGACCCCGCCCTCGTCGAGGCCCTCGCCGCCTGCGACGTCGCCGTCTGCCGGGCCGGCGCCTCGACCGTCGCCGAGCTCACGGCCGTCGGCGTGCCGAGCGTCCTCGTCCCGCTCCCGGGTGCTCCCGGCGACCACCAGACCCGCAACGCCGAGGCGCTGGCGAACGCGGGGGCGGCCGTGCTGCTGGCTGACCGGGAGCTCACCGGCGACCGGCTCGGCGAGGTGCTCGAGCGCCTCGTCGACAAGCCGGGGCAGCTCGAGGAGATGGGCGAGGCGGCGCGGTCCCTCGGCCACCGGGAGGCGGCCGCCGAGGTCGCCCGGATGGCGCAGGCCGCTGCCGACGCGCGAACCTCGAGGAGGAAGCGATGATCGACCTCTCCACTCCACAGCGCATCCACGTCGTCGGCGCGGGCGGTGCGGGGATGAGCGCCATCGCCACCGTCCTCTCGACGATGGGCCACCACGTCACCGGCAGCGACTTGAAGCCCTCCCGCCCGCTCGAGCGCCTGGCGGCCGCCGGGCTCGAGGTGCGGATCGGCCACGACCCGGCCAACGTGGAGGGCGCCGGCGCCCTCGCCATCTCGACCGCCATCCCGGCCGACAACCCGGAGGTCGTCCGGGCGCGCGAGCTCGGACTCCCGGTGCTCTCGCGGGCCGACGTCCTCGAGGCGGTGGCGGCGCTGCGCCGCACCGTCGCCATCGCCGGCACGCACGGCAAGACCACGACCTCGTCGATGCTCTCGCTGATCCTCGTCGAGGCCGGCCTCCGGCCGAGCTTCATCATCGGGGGCGACCTGAACGACATCGGGACCAATGCCGTCTGGGACTCCGGCGAGTGGCTCGTCGTCGAGGCGGACGAGAGCGACGGGACCTTCCTGCGGCTCTCGCCTGAGATCGCCGTCGTGACGAGCCTCGAGCCCGACCACCTCGAGCACTACGGCAGCTTCGACGAGCTGAGGGCGGCCTTCGCCCGCTACGTGGGCGACTCTTCGGTCGCCCTGCTGTTCGGCGACGCCCCCGAGCCCGCAGGCCTGCTGGCGGTGGCGCCGAGCGGCTCGGCGCTGTTCGGCCGCCTGGAAGAGGACCGCTTCGTCCTCTCGGGGATCGACAGCCGGCGGGGGGAGGTCTCCTTCTCGCTGGCCGACGGCGGGGCCGACCTCGGCCGCTTCAGCCTCCCCCTCCCCGGGGAGCACAACGCGCTCAACGCGGCCGCCGCCGTCTCGGCCGCCGTCATGGCCGGCGTCGACGTCGAGGACGCCCGCCGGGCGATCTCCCGCTTCGCCGGCGTGGCGCGGCGCTTCGAGTTCCGCGGCGAGCGCGACGGGGTGACCTTCGTCGACGACTACGCCCACCTGCCCGGCGAGGTGGCCGCCTCGCTGCACGCCGCCCGCCAAGGCGGCTTCGACCGCGTCGTCGCCGTCTTCCAGCCGCACCGGTACTCGCGCACCCAGAGCCTCGCCCCGGGGTTCGCCGACGCCTTCGTGGAGGCCGACGTCGTCATCGTGACCTCGGTGTACGCGGCGGGGGAGGCCCCCCGGCCGGGCGTCTCGGGCCAGCTCGTCGTCGACGCCGTCCTCGCCGCCCATCCCGGCGCCGAGATCTCCTACGTCCCCGACCACGAGGGCCTGCTCGCCTCGCTGCGGGCGACGCTGCGGTCCGGCGACCTGTGCATCTCGCTCGAGGCGGGGGACCTGACGGGCCTCCCCGACGAGCTCCTCGGCGAGGGGTCGTGGTGACCGACGAGGCCGTCGAGTCCGCCCGGCGTGCCCTGTCGGGGCTGGCGGTGCCGGACGTCCCGCTCGGGCCGATGACCACCTACCGGGTGGGCGGCCGGGCGGCCCTGTTCGTCGAGATCGGCTCGGAGCGCGACCTCGAGCGGGTCTGCCGGGCGGTCTCGGCGAGCGGCGTGCCCGTCCTCGTCGTCGGCAAGGGATCGAACCTGCTCGTCGCCGACGCCGGCTTCGGGGGCCTGGCGGTCCGCCTCGGCGACCGGTTCGCCACCGTCGAGGTCGAGGGGGAGACCGCCCTCGCCGGAGCGGCCGCCGCCTACCCCGTCCTCGCCAGGCGGACGAGCGCCGCCGGGCTGTCGGGGATGGAGTGGGCGGTCGGCATCCCCGGGTCGGTCGGCGGAGCGGTGCGCATGAACGCCGGGGGCCACGGCGCCGAGACGAAGGACCGCCTGCTCCGGGCCAGGGTCGTCGACCTGTTCGAGGCCTCCGCCGAGCCCCGGTGGCGCTCCCGGGAGGAGCTCGAGTTCTCCTACCGCCGCTCGAGCATCGGGCCGGGAGAGCTCGTCCTGCAGGCTTCCTACGCCCTCGAGCCGGGCGATCCCACCGCCGGTGCCGCACGCATCTCCGAGATCGTCCGCTGGCGGCGCGAGAACCAGCCCGGCGGCCAGAACGCCGGCTCGGTCTTCACGAACCCCCCGGGCGACTCGGCCGGCCGCCTCATCGACGCCGCCGGCCTGAAGGGCATGCGGATCGGCAGTGCCGCCGTCTCGGACAAGCACGCCAACTTCATCCAGGCGGACGCCGGCGGCTCGGCCGACGACGTCCGCCGGGTGATCGAGGCGGTCCGGCAGGCCGTGCTCGAGCGAACCGGTGTGGAGCTCGCCGTCGAGGTCCGCCTCATCGGTGCCGGGCGGGTAGCGGCGGGCTGAGCGCCACCGGCCCGGCGGCCGGCCAGGAGACCTCGAGGAGCGCCCCGCCGAGGCCGGAGACGGCGATGGCGAGCCGGCCCCCCGTTCCCCTCGCGACCGAGTCCGCGATGGCGAGGCCGAGACCGTGGCCTCCGCGCTCGGTCGTCGCCCGCCGGAAGCGCCGGACGATCTCGGCCCGGTCGGCCTCGTCGATCCCCGGACCGTCGTCCTCCACTCGCAGCGCCACGCGGGCGGGGCCGTCGGCGAGCGCCGAGATCCTCACCGTTCCGCCCTCAGGGGCGTAGCGGCAGGCGTTGTCGGCCAGGGTGCCGGCGAGCTTGTCCAGCCACTCGGGCGGGGCGACGACGGTGAGCGGCCTCTCGGGGACTCCCTCGAGGCGGAGCTCGAGGGCCTGGGAGCGGGAGGAGGCGATGGCGCCGAAGCGCCCGACGCAGCGCCTCGCGACCTCGGCGAGGTCGACGGTCTCGCTAGCGGGCGGCGAGGGCTCGGAGTCGAGGCGGGCGAGCCAGAGCAGGTCCTCCACGATGAGCCGGAGACGCTGGGTCTCGGCGGCCACGCGCTCGAGGGTGGCCTCGTACTCCCCGGCCGTCCGCGGGAGGCTGCGGGCGAGGCTCACCTCGGCCTCGATGACGCTCAACGGGGTCCGCAGCTCATGGGAGGCATCCGCCGTGAACTCGAGCTGGCGGCGGCGGGACGCCTCGACCGGGCGGGCCGAGCGCAGCCCGATGGCGAGGGCGACGAAGAAGAAGGCGAGCAGCAAGAAGGGGAGGGCGATCGCCTCGGAGGTCACGAGCACCGCCTCGACGTGGCCGAGCTCGGTCAGGCTCTCGCCGGCGAGCAGCCAGCCGGTGCGGGTGCGGAGCCACTCGAGCCGGTAGGTCGTGCCGGCGATCCCGTAGTTGTAGGCGAGCGGGTGCCCGCTCGGGGGAGGGCCCGTCCCTGCCGGCAGCAGCGGGTCCTCGGGCGCCGATCGCGTGAGGTCGCCGTCGCGGGCGAAGCCCCACAGCGCGATCGGCTCGCCGTAGATGCCGAGCCCGTAGCGGGCGCCGTTGGTCTGCACCCCGGAGCTGGCGAAGGCCTCCACCGGATTGTGCACGGCCGAGGCGAGCCGCTCGGAGAGCTGCCGGTCGACCTGCCCGGTGAGGTGCTGGGCCACGGCGTAGTCGAGGACGGCGACGACCCCGGCGTAGGAGACGGCGATGAGGGCGGTGGCGATCGCGGCCACGCGGAGCGCCCCGAGGAGGTCGCGCCGGCTCACCCGGCCGCGCACGCTGAGCCTCATGCGGCGGTCGTGTCGACGGCGCGGTACCCCGTGCCGCGCACCGTCTCGATGCGCAGGCTCGAGTCCGCCAGCTTGGAGCGCAGGTGGGCGATGTGGACGTCGATCGTGTTGGAGCCGACGGCGCTCGCCTCGTCCTGCCAGGCGTGGATGGCGATCGAGGAGCGGCTCACGACCGAGGGGGCCCGCTCGAGGAGGAGCTCGAGGATCCTGCGCTCGAGGGGCGTCACCGCCAGCGGGGACCCCCCGACGGTGACCTCCATGCTCGAGAGGTCGAGCGCCACGTCGCCGAGCTCGAGGGAGGACTGGTGCTGGGCCGGGGAGCGCCGGCGGAGCGCCCGGAGCCGGGCGAGCAGCTCGGAGAAGTCGAAGGGCTTGACGAGGTAGTCGTCGGCACCGGCGTCGAGGCCCTCGACCCGGTCGGCCGGCAGGTCCCTCGCGGTCAGCATGAGCACCGGGACGGCGTTGTGGCGCCGCCGCAGGTCGGTCACGAGCTCGATGCCGCTGCGCCTCGGCATCCGCCAGTCGAGGACGAGCACGCCATACTCGTAGGTCCCGAGGTAGGCGAGCGCCTCCTCGCCGTCGGCCGCCGTGTCGACCACGTAGCCGGCTTCGCCGAGACCCCTCGCGATGACCGAGCGCAGGCCGGGGTCGTCCTCGGCCACGAGAACCCTCACAGCGAGGTTGTATCCGAAAAGCAGAAGAGGCGCAGGTCAGGGCGGTTCACGTGGCCTTCAGGTAGCAGGTGCATGCTGGAGATGGGAAAGGAAGTGGAGTGAGACGCAACGAGCAGGTGACCGAGCGCCCCGGCGGGAACGCCCGTCGGGGACCGTCCTCGCGAGCCGGCCGCCGCCGGGCGCGCCGGGCCGCACGGACCCCTGCCCAGCGCTGGCGGCGGCGCCTCGCCGGCGGGATCGGGGCGGTGGTCCTGCTCGCCCTCGTCGCCGGCGGGGCTGCCTGGTGGTACCTCAACCATGAGCTCGACGCCGCCAGGCGGGTGACGATCGGAAGGGGCATCCTGCACGTCTCGAAACCGGGGGCACCCTACAACATCCTCCTCATCGGCTCGGACACCCGGAAGTTCGTCAACAACCCCAAGCAGGCCCAAGCCTTCGGGTCCGGCTCGGTCGTCACCGGCCAGCGCAGCGACGTCATCATCATCGCGAGGGTGATCCCGGCCGAGCGGCGGATCTACATGCTCTCGATCCCGCGGGACACCTACGTCCACATCCCGGGACACGTCCAGTACATCTCGGGGATGAACCGGATCAACGCCGCCTTCAACGAGGGGCCGGGCCTGCTCATCGAGACGCTGCGGCGCGACTTCGGCATCCCGATCGACCACTTCGCCGAGGTGAACTTCGCCGGCTTCCAGGGCATGGTGGACGCCGTCGGCGGCATCCGGATCGACTTCCCCTACCCCTTGCGGGACGCCTACACCGGGCTCGGCATCAGCCACACCGGCTGCCAGCTGATCAGCGGAGGCAACGCCCTCGCCTTCGTCCGGAGCCGCCACCTCTACTACCGCCAGGGGGGGGTGTGGACCCCCGACTACGGGAGCGACTGGTCACGCATCCGGCGCCAGGACGTCTTCTTCCACGCCCTGCTCGACCAGGTGAAGCAGAAGGCGACCAACCTCGTCGCCATGAACGACCTCCTCGGGGCCGTCGTGCACAACCTCACCGTCGACTCGACGATGACCAACAGCATGCTCATCAACCTGGCGCTGCAGTTCCGCCACGTGAACGCCGGGGCGATCCACACCGAGGTGCTGCCGACGATCCCCGACGTCCTCCCGAGCGGGGCCGACGTCCTCCTCCCGGCGAAGCCCTTCGACAACAAGATGGTGGCGAGCTTCCTCGCCCTCGGGACCGGCCGCCACCACCGCCCCCGCCCCACCGCGACCTCCTCGGCGGGTTCGACGACGCCGACGACCACCGCCCCGGTCACGACGACGACGACGCCCTCCTCCTCGAACGTCGTCTTCGACAACCAGCCCGAGCCCTGGAACGGGACGCCCTGCTGAGCCGGCCGCGCCGGGCCGCCGGGCGGGCCGGGTATCCGCCGCATGAGAGCCGCCATCGGACACAGTAGGAGCGTGACCGACCCGCGCATCCACGAGCGACGCGTCCTCGTCGCCCGCGAGGAGGGTCGCCGCCGCCGCCGGGTGCTCGCCGGCGTGCTCGTCCTCGCCGCCCTCGCCGGCGGCGGCCTCGCCCTCGTCCACTCCTCCCTCTTCGGCGCCCGCCACGTCGAGGTCACCGGTTCGCCCCACGTCGCCCGCTCCGAGGTGGTGGCCGTCGCCGGCCTCGCGGGGGCGCCCCCGCTCGTCGACCTGTCGCCGGCCGCCATCGCGAGGCGCCTCGAGCGCCTGCCCTGGGTCGAGACGGCCTCGGTCTCGCTCTCCTGGCCGACGACGGTCCGGATCGCCGTCGTGGCCCGCACCCCGGTGGCCGCCCTGCGCGCGGGTGGCGGCTGGGCGGTGGTCGACCCGACCGGGCGGGTCCTCGAGGACGTCGCCTCGAGGCCCTCCAGCCTGCCGGTGGTCTCGGCCGGGGACGTCCCCGTGCCGCCGCCGGGGGGAAGCCTGCCGCGCTCGGTGGCGGCGCTCGCGCGGGTAGCGGCCGTCATGCCGGAGTCGATGGTGCCGGAGGTGACCGCCGTCACGCTCGGGCGCGGCGGGATCGTCCTGCAGCTCGCCGACAACATGCGGGCGCTGCTCGGCAACACCTCCTTGCTACGGGACAAATTCGTCGCCCTGAAGACCGTTCTCGTCCGGGCGGACCTCTCGGGAATCTCGGTAATTGACCTGCAGGTACCGTCGGCTCCCGTCTTGCTTCATTAGGCGCCCGGCCCTATCGTTGCCCCAACGTTCGCGGCCGAGCACAACCCGGAGTGGCCACCGCCAAAGGGGGGGTGACAGGCGAGTCCGGGGTTGAACCTGCGAGGCCGGTGAAGCGTCGAAGTCGCAGGTCGCCGATCGCTGCCGGGAGCACGCCAATGTCTCAGCGTGAGCTGAACGCCGTGGTTCACGTCGGACTGTCGGCCGTCCCGCCGAGATGGGAGTGGAGGACAGAACGCGGATGACCAGCCCGGGCCAGAGCTTCATCGCCGTCATCAAGGTCGTCGGAGTCGGTGGAGGCGGTGTGAACGCCGTGAACCGCATGATCGACGCTGGGCTGCAGGGGGTCGAGTTCATCGCCGTGAACACCGACGCCCAGGCGCTCCTCATGAGCGAGGCGGACATCAAGTTGGACATCGGCCGCTCGCTCACCCGCGGCCTCGGCGCCGGGAGCGACCCGGAGGTGGGCCGGCAGGCGGCCGAGGAGCACCTGGAGGAGATCGAGGAGGTGTTGAAGGGCGCCGACATGGTCTTCATCACCGCCGGCAAGGGGGGCGGCACCGGGACGGGCGCCGCCCCGGTCATCGCCGAGGTGGCAAAGGGCCTCGGCGCGCTCACCATCGGCGTGGTCACCCGCCCCTTCGCCTTCGAGGGCCGGCGGCGCTCGAACCAGGCCGAGCAGGGCATCCAGCGCCTGAAGGAGAAGGTCGACACCCTCATCGTCATCCCGAACGAGCGCCTGCTCGCCATCGCGGACGAGCGGACCTCGATGGTGGACGCCTTCAAGATGGCCGACGAGGTCCTCCTCCAAGGCGTCCAGGGCATCACCGACCTCATCAACGTCCCCGGCCTCATCAACACCGACTTCGCCGACGTGAAGATGGTCATGAACTCCGCCGGCTCGGCCATCATGGGCATCGGCACGGGCACGGGCGAGGGCCGGGCGATCAACGCCGCCAAGCACGCCATCACGAGCCCGCTGCTCGAGGCGTCGATCGAGGGGGCGAGGGGCATCCTGCTCAACATCGCCGGCGGGTCGGACCTCACCTTGTGGGAGGTGAACGAGGCGGCCGCCATCATCCACGACGCCGCCCACCCCGACGCCAACATCATCTTCGGGAGCGTCATCGACGAGAGCCTCGGCGACCTCGTCCGCGTGACGGTGATCGCGGCCGGCTTCGACCAGTTCGAGGAGCCGGCACCCGCCGGCCGCCAGGTCGCCCGCACCGCCCGCCCCGCCGCCCCCGCCGCCCCCGGGGCCGCACCGGGGTCGTCTGCTCCCGCCGCGAGATCGCCGCGCAGCGATCCGGAGATCCCGGCGACCGCCCGTTCGCAGCGGCCGCTTCCTGACGTCTTCGCCGACGCGGCGGCCGCCGGCGAGCGCGACGTCTTCGGCCCGGTCGACGATGACCTCGACGACTTCGACGACGACTTCGACGTCCCCTCCTTCCTCAAGTAGCCAGCCGGTGCCGGTGCCAACCGGCGCCGTGCTCGAGCTCCCCGTCGCCGACCTCCCTGTCGCCGTGCTCGTCACCACGCGGCGCGCCGGCGACCTGCGCCCCGGCTCGGCCGGCGCCGCCGCCCGGCGCCAGGCGGTCCTGCCGGGGAGCTGGAGCGCCCTTCGCCAGGTGCACGGGGCGAGCGTGCGGGGCTGCGACGCCTCCGGCTCGAGCGGGGACGCCCTCGTCGGGACTCCGGCCGACCACCCGGCGATGTTCGCCGCCGACTGCGCCCTCGTCGCCCTCGTCAGCCCGGAGGGGTCGGTGGCGGCGGTGCACGCCGGCTGG
>JAKACF010000017.1:0-1520 GCA_021821585.1 Actinomycetes bacterium | reverse complement strand
GAGGCGGCCGCCGCCCGCCTCAGGTCCCTCGGGGCGAGGGAGCTCCTGGCGCTCCGGGGGCCGGTCATCGGCCCGGAGTGCTACGAGTTCGGGCCCGAGCTCCTCGACGAGCTGTGCGCACGGCAGGGCGAGAGCCTCCGAGCGACCACCTCGACTGGCCGCCCGGCGCTCGACCTGGCGGCCGGCGTCGCCGCCGCCCTCGAGCGCGCCGGCGCCGAGCTCGTCGGGGAGGTGGCCTCCTGCACGGCCTGCGGCCGGGCGGAGGACGGCTTGGCCCGCTGGTTCTCCCACCGGGCGCGGCGCGACACCGGGCGGCACGCCCTCGTCATCACCACCCGCCGGTGAGCGCGCCCCTCGCCGCCGCCGAGCGCCAGCAGCTCGTGGAGCGGGCCGGCCTGCTCGAGCCGCTCGTCCGGGAGCGGCTGGAGGCGGTGCGTCGGCGGATCGCCGATGCCGGGGGGGACCCCGGGTCCGTCGAGGTCGTGGCCGTCACGAAGGGCTTCGGGCCGGAGGCAGCCATGGCGGCCGTGGGGGCGGGGCTGGCGGAGATCGGCGAGAACTATGCCGCCTCGCTGCTCGAGAAGGCTCCCGTCCTCGAGGCCCTCGGCCTCGAGGCCCACTGGCACTTCCTCGGGCGGATCCAGCGCAACAAGCTGGGGCGGCTCGTCCCGGTCGTCTCGTGCTTCGAGACCGTCTCGCGCGAGTCCGAGGCCCGGGCCATCGCCGCCCGGGCCGCTGTGGCGCCGACCGCCTTCATCGAGGTGAACGTCGCCGGCGACCCCGGGAGGCCGGGCTGCCCCCCCGAGGAGGTGCCCGCCCTCGCCGAAGCCGTCCGGGCGAGCGGGATCGAGCTGCGCGGACTCATGGCCGTGGCGCCGAACCCCCCTTCGCCCGCCACGGCGGAGGCGGCCTTCGCCGTGGTCGCCCGCCTCGCCGACGAGCTCGGCCTTCGCGAGCGCTCGATGGGCATGACGGGCGACCTCGAGGCGGCTGTGCGGGCGGGGACCACGA
The DNA here is from genome assembly GCA_021821585.1 of Actinomycetes bacterium. GTDB lineage: Bacteria > Actinomycetota > Acidimicrobiia > Acidimicrobiales > Bog-793 > JAKACF01. The sequence goes on along the minus strand of JAKACF010000017.1, from coordinate 509 downwards.
TGGTGCGGGTCGGGACCGCCCTGTTCGGCCCCCGTGATCCCCACGCGGCCCGCTGAGGGCTGCAACAATGGTGCCTTAAGAGGAGGACTTCTGATGACGACTTTCATGCAGAAGGCGCTGCAGTACCTCGGCCTCAAGGACATCGAGGACGAGGAGTACTACGACGACGAGGAGATGATGGAGCCCGTCCCGACCGCGGGCCGCACCGTCTACCCCGAGGCGACCCCCGAGGCGACCGCGTCGGGGACCGTGGCGACCGTCCGCCCGCTCGTGAGGGAGGAACGGGCGGCCGAGCCCACCCGCCAGAGCGGCGTGGTCCGCCCGCTCGTCAGCCAGCGCCACTCCAAGCCGCAGGTCGTCGCCCCCCGGCGCTTCTCCGACGCCCAGGAGATCGGCGACCTCGTGAAGGCGAACCACCCGGTCATCGTCAACCTGCAGGCGAGCGAGCGTGATCTCGCCCGGCGGATGATCGACTTCTGCTCCGGGCTCACCTACGCCGTCTCGGGCAC
>JAKACF010000322.1 GCA_021821585.1 Actinomycetes bacterium | reverse complement strand
GCGACCGAGTCGAGCGCGGCCGACAGGAAGGGCAGCTCGTTGCGGTACCCCTCGATCGCCCACGAGAGGTCGACGTCCTCGGGGTCACGGGTCCGCCTCGTCGGGACGACGGCGAGGTCGTCGAGGTGGTAGCCGCGCCGCCCCGACTTGCCGATGCCGATGTCGATCTCTGCCATTTTCCGGGAGCCTAGCGGTGGGCGGCGAGGCGCTCGAGGAACGAGACGAGGATCCGGGCGCTCGCCCCCCAGCACAGGTCCTCGCCGAGATCGAAAAAGGACATCCGCCAGACGCGCCGGTCGGGGCGGACCCACAGCTCCTCCCAGTACCTGCCCGGGTCGGCCAGCTCGGCGAGCGGCGTGACGAGCACGGCGTCCACCTCGGCGGGGTTCGCCTCGAGCCTCGGTGCGCCGGCCACCTCGGCGACGACGGGGACGATCCCCTCGGGCCGCGACGCCCTCGCCACCGGGGGCAGCGTCCCGCGCAGCACGACGGCCTCGGCGGGCAGCCGCACCTCCTCGAAGGCCTCCCGCACGGCCGCCTGCGCGGGGGTCTCCCCCGGCTCGAGGCGACCGCCGGGAAAGGCGATCTCGCCGGGGTTGGCCCGCATGTGGGCCGCCCGGCGGATGAGCGTGACGGCCGGGCCGCCGGATGATGCGTCCACGAGCGCCACGAGGACGGCGGCGGCCACCTTGTGCTCGCCGTGCTCGAGCCCGGCGACGGCACCGAGGCCGCCGCCCTCGCCGGGGAAGACGCGGCGGATGTGCCCGAGCGAGAGCGCCTCGGCCGCCTCGTCGGCGCCCATAGCGGCAAAGCGCGCCTGCGGCGCCACGCGCTGCGCGCCGGGCGGCCGGGGAACCTGCTGGCGGAACGAGGTCACCACGGGGCGCCCTCGCCCGGCAGGCGCCGGGGGCCGCCGGTGAGCCCCTGCCGCATGACCCTCGCCGAGCGCAGCGTGCCGTTCAGGTTCCACTCCTTGGTCGAGGAGCCCGGGAGCCGTTCATACCACGCCGCCGAGCGGGCACCCCCACGCCCGGCCGGCGGCCGCTGAGGGAGCCACAGGGCGCCGGCGCCGGGCGCGCCGGCGCGAGACGACCGGGGACGCGCACCGGCCGGGCCACTCGGACCCGGCCGGTGCACTCGCTCATCTGGTGCCTAGAGGGTGGTGCAGGTCACATCATCCCCATGCCGGCGCCCGGGTTCGGGGCGGCCGGCGGAGGAGTCGGCTCCGGCTTGTCGGCGATGACCGCCTCGGTCGTGAGGAGGAGCGCGGCGATCGAGGCCGCGTTCTGCAGCGCCGAGCGGGTCACCTTGGCCGGGTCGGTCACCCCGGCGGAGACGAGGTCCTCGAACTTGCCGGTGGCGGCGTTGAGGCCGACGGATCCCTCCGCCTCCTCCACCCGCTGCACCTGGACGGCTCCCTCGAGACCGGCGTTGATCGCGATCCACTTGAGCGGCTCCTCGAGCGACCGGTAGACGGCGCGCGCCCCGGTCGCCTCGTCGCCGGTGAGGGACTCGATGACCTTCGCGAGCGAGCCGCGGCTGCGGAGCAGGGCGGTGCCGCCACCGGCGACGATGCCCTCCTCGAGGGCCGCACGGGTCGCCGAGAGGGCGTCCTCGATGCGGTGCTTCTTCTCCTTCAGCTCGACCTCTGTGGCCGCCCCGACCTTCACGACCGCGACACCGCCGGCCAGCTTGGCGAGGCGCTCCTGCAGCTTCTCACGGTCCCAGTCGGAGTCGGTCTCCTCGATCTCCCGCTTGATCTGGGCGACCCGGCCCTTCACGTCCTCCTCGGCGCCGGCGCCGTCGACGATCGTCGTCTCGTCCTTGGTGACGACGACCCGGCGGGCATGCCCGAGCAGGTCGAGGGTCGTGTTCTCGAGCTTGAGGCCGACCTCCTCGGAGATCACCTGACCGCCCGTCAGGACGGCGATGTCGCCGAGCATGGCCTTGCGGCGCTCGCCGAAGCCCGGCGCCTTCACGGCGACAGACTGGAACAGGCCGCGGATCTTGTTCACGACGAGGGTGGCGAGCGCCTCGCCCTCGACGTCCTCGGCGATGATGAGCAGCTGCTTGCCGCTCTGCATCACCCGCTCGAGCACGGGCACGAGGTCGTGCACCGAGCTCACCTTCGAGTTGACGATCAGGATGTAGGGGTCCTCGAGGACGGCCTCCTGGCGCTCGGGGTCCGTGACGAAGTAGGGCGAGAGGTAGCCCTTGTCGAACTGCATGCCCTCGGTGAACTCGAGCTCGAGACCGAAGGTGTTCGACTCCTCGACGGTGACCGTCCCGTCCTTGCCCACCCTGTCGATCGCCTCGGCGAGGACCTCGCCGATCGACTCGTCGGCGGCCGAGATCGCCGCAACCTGGGCGATCTCCTTGCGGCCCTCGACCTCGCGGGACTGGTTGCGGATGGCCTCGACGGCGGCGGCGACGGCCGCCTCGATGCCGCGCTTCAGCGCCATCGGGTTGGCGCCGGCCGCCACGTTGCGCAGCCCCTCGCGCACGAGCGCCTGGGCGAGCACCGTGGCCGTCGTCGTGCCGTCGCCGGCGACGTCGTTGGTCTTCGTCGCCACTTCCTTCACGAGTTGGGCGCCCATGTTCTCGTAGGGGTCCTCGAGCTCGATGTCACGGGCGATCGTGACGCCGTCGTTCGTGATCGTCGGGGCGCCGAACTTCTTGTCGAGGACGACGTTGCGACCCTTCGGGCCGAGGGTCACCTTCACGGTGTCGGCGAGCTTGTTCACGCCCGCCTCGAGCCGGCGCCGGGCCGACTCGTCGAATAAGAGCTGCTTCGCCATCTACTTGTTCACCTTCGCCAGCACGTCGCGGCTCGAGAGGATGAGCAGGTCCTCGCCGTCGATGGTGATCTCGGTGCCGCCGTACTTCGAGTAGACGACCTTGTCGCCGACGGCGACGTCGAGGGGGATGAGCTCGCCGGTGTTGTCGGCACGCCGGCCGGGGCCGACCGCCAGCACCTCGCCCTGCTGGGGCTTCTCCTTGGCGGTGTCGGGGATGACCAGGCCGGACGCCGTCGTCTCCTCCGACTCGCTCGGCCGGACGACGATGCGATCGTCAAGGGGCTGCAGTGTCATTGAAGGGGCCTCCTCTTTGGCTCCGTTAGCACTCTCACGTTCTGAGTGCCAACGATACCAACTCCGGCGACGGCTGGCAACCGGGAGGGGAGAGTGCCAAACGGCCAGCTCAGTGGCGTCGGGAGATCAGCCGCGGTGGGTCGAGCCCGGTTCGGCGAACCCGAGCCCGGGCTCCGCACCGGCGTCCATCGCCGTCGTCCGGCCTGCGGCGAGGCGGAAGTAGCCCGCCGAGGCGATCATGGCGGCGTTGTCGGTGCACATCGCCCTCGAGGGGAGGAAGATCCCGAGGCCGGCCCCGAGAGCCGCCTCGGCCGCCCGGCGCCGCAGCTCGGAG
>JAKACF010000321.1 GCA_021821585.1 Actinomycetes bacterium | reverse complement strand
GGCCACGAGAACACCCTCCAGGTGGGGATCGAGGACATGGCCCACCACGTGGCGGCCGTCGCCCGGGCCCGACCGCGGGCGCTCGTCGTCGGCGACCTCCCGTGGATGACCTACCACCTCGAGCCGGCCGAGGCCGTCCGCAACGCCGCCCGCCTCGTGCGCGCCGGCGCCGGGGCGGTGAAGCTCGAGGGGGGCCGGGTCCGTCTCCCGGCGGTCGAGGCGATCCTCTCGGCCGAGATCCCGGTCATGGCCCATCTCGGTCTCACCCCCCAGTCGGTGCACGCCATGGGCGGCTACCGGGTGCAGGGCCGCCAGCTCGAGGCGGCCAAGGTGCTCATCGAGGACGCCATCGCCCTCGCCGAGGCGGGCTGCTTCGCCGTCGTCCTCGAGGGGGTCCCCGATGTCCTCGCCGAGCGGGTGACCGCCGTGCTCGAGGTGCCGACCATCGGGATCGGCGCCGGTCCCTCATGCGACGGCCAGGTGCTCGTCCTGCACGACCTGCTCGGGATGTCGAAGGGCCGCCCGCCGAAGTTCGTCCGCCGCTACGCCGAGATCGGCGACCTCGTGGTCGAGGCCGTCGGGCGGTACGCGAGCGACGTCCGCACCGGCGCCTTCCCCGGCGACGAGGAGACCTATCACGGCTCGAGCGAGCTCCGGGAGGGCCTCGGGACGTTCAAGTAGGCCGCCGCCGCCAGCACGAGGGCGACGGCGGTCCAGCCGGCCGCCACGAGCCAGGGCGAGCCGGAGGCGAGCACCCGGGCGCTCGGGAAGTCGGCGATGCACCCGAGCGCCGACAGGGCGGCCAGCACGACCGGCCCGCGCCCTTTGAGCGCACCCGTCCCGACGCCGAGGAGGACGATGCCCCAGGTCTCGTACCAGGGCCACACCACCGGGCCGAGGAGGGCGAGGGCGAGGAAGGCGCCGCCGAGGTGGACGGGCCAGGACCGCGTGCTCGATCGGAGCAGCAGGCCGAGCGAGAGCACCCCGGCGGCGACGAGGCCGGCTGCCCGGCCGGCGGCGACGAAGGCGCTCTGGTGCGCCCCGAGCCCGGCCGCAGCGGCGAGGTGGGAGAGGGCCAGCCCGAGCGCCGTGACGGGGTCGAGCCAGGAGACGACCTTGCCCGGCGTGACCGCCGCCCGGAGGAAGCCCCAGCCGAGTCCGCTGGCGGCTCCTACAGCCGCGAGGACCGCGCCGGCGAGGGCGAGGTGGGCGGCGACGTCGCCCACCCGGCGCCATCCGGTCGCGTGCCCGCCCCGGCGTCCCGCCCACCAGGCGAGGAAGACGACCGCGAGGAGAGCGGGTGCCTTCACCTCGGCCCCGAGGGCGCACAGCACGGTGCCGAGGTAGGGCCGACCGCGCACCGCCACGACGAGACCGGCGGCGACGAGGGCGATCATCTCGGCGTCGTTGTGCATGCCGCCGAGCAGGGTGAGGAGGACGAGCGGGTTGAGCACCCCCCAGAGCACGGCGCGGGAGGGGTCGTGCCCGGTCGCCCGGGCGAGCTCGGGCACCGCCCAGGCGAGCACCGCCACGCTCACGAGCGAGACGAGGCGCCACAGGGCGAGCGCCCCGAGGAGGCGGTGCCCGGCGGCGAGGACGAGGCCTTCGACGAGCCGCTCGAAGCCGGGTCCGTAGGGGGCGATGGCGTGCCGCCAGATGGGAGCCACGTGGGCGAGGTAGCCGCCCGGACCGAGGGCGGCCGCCCCGGTGCGGTAGGGGTCGAGACCCCGGCTCAGCATCTGCCCCTGGGCGAGGTAGGAGTAGGCGTCCTGGCTGAACAGCGGCCCGGCGAAGACGAGGGGCCCGCCGAAGGCCGCGAGCGCCGCCCACAGGCGGCGCGGCCCGGGAGCGGGGTGCTCCCCGAGCAGGCCGAGCCAGGCGCCGAGCAGGGCCACCAGGCCGGCGTAGACCGCCACGACGCCGAGGAACCGGCCGTTCGCACCCGCCGGGCCGAGCTGGAAGAACCAGGAGCCGGGCCGGTGCTCGGTGAAGGGGGACCCGGTGGCGGCCGAGCCGAGGGTGATGAGCACCGAGCCGAGGCCGCCGGCGACGAGGGGGCCCGGCCGCCTGCGCCGCCTCACGGCGGCCGGTCGAGCCGAGGCGGCCTCGGGCCGGACGGCTACCATGCGCGCACCCTCCTGGCATGCTCGGCGGGTGCGCGCGGCTGGGAGTGGGTCTCGTCGGTGTCGGCTAGCATGACCGGAGCAATTCTTCTACCCCTGCCCCGTCGAGTCGGGGCCCCGCGCCTCACGGCCGGGTCCGAAGGAGGTGAGGCCGCAGTGCGGCCATACGAAGTCATGGTCATCTTCGACGTCGACCTCGAAGAGGGAGACATCCGAGAGCGGGTCGACCGGGTCCTCGAGACGGTGAAGAGCCGGGGCGGCACGCCCGGCGCCGTCAACCACTGGGGTCGGCGCACCTTCGCCTACGAGATGAAGCACCGCACCGAGGGCTACTACGTGCTCATCGAGGCGACGGCGGAGCCGGAGGCGATGGCAGAGGTCCACCGGATGCTGGCCCTCGAGGACGCAGTGCTGCGCCACAAGGTCATCCGCCAGCCCGAGCAGGTCGGGGGCCGAAAGGCCCGAGGCCGGCAGGCCCGGGCTGTTGAGCCTGAAGCCAGCTGAGCAGACTGGAGAGACGACCAATGTCGAACGGTAACACCATCACGGTCATCGGCAACGTGACGCGCGAGCTCGAGCTCCGCTTCACCCCGAGCGGCCAGCCGACCGCCACCTTCGGCCTCGCGGTGAACCGCCGCTGGCAGAACCGCCAGACCCAGGAGTGGGAGGAGGCGACGAGCTTCTTCGACATCGTGTGCTGGCGCGAGCTCGCCGAGAACGCCTCGGCCAGCCTCCACAAGGGCACCCGGGTGATCGTGACCGGCCGCCTGGAGCAGCGCAGCTGGGAGACCCAGGACGGCGAGAAGCGCTCGAAGGTGGAGATCGTGGCCGACGAGGTCGGCCCGAGCCTCCGCTGGGCGAGCGCCCAGGTGGAGAAGAACGAGCGCCGGGGTCCCGGCGACACCTCCCAGGGCCGCCCCTCGGGCGGCTCGCGCTCGGCCCCGCCCGAGCCTGCCCCGAGCTACGCCAACTACGACGAGGAACCCTTCTGATGGCGAGAAGCAACGACCGCGACCGCTCGAGCCGGCGCGCACCGAAGGACACCGTCCGCCGCGGCAAGAAGAAGGTGTGCATCTTCTGCAAGGAGCACATCACCTGGGTGGACTACAAGGACGTCAACCTGCTCCGGAAGTTCATGTCGGACCGGGGCAAGATCAGGGCGCGGCGGGTGTCGGGCAACTGCGCCCAGCACCAGCACGACGTCGCCCTCGCGATCAAGACGGCCCGCGAGCTCGCCCTCTTGCCCTACACCCAGCGGACGACGAGCGACCGGCCCGGGCCGCGCGGCGGCGGCGGACGGCGCGGCGCGCCGCCCGACGCCCAGGGCGCTCC
>JAKACF010000320.1 GCA_021821585.1 Actinomycetes bacterium | reverse complement strand
GAGCGGGTCCTCTTCTCGGGCGAGGCAGCGTTCGTCGTGCTGCGCACCGACGGCGGCGAGATCATGTTCCTCCCCGAGCACGCCGACTTCGTCGGTGCGGTCGACATCTCTCTCGTCCGCATCGCCGAGGCCGGCGCCGAGGCGGGTCGCGAGGGCGGGCACGCAGAGAGCGAGTTCCGGGCGGCCGTCCACGGCGGATTCGTCCACGTCGCCGACAACAAGGTCACGCTGCTTGCCTCGGTCGCCGAGCCGGCGAGCGAGATCGACGTCGACCGGGCACGCCGCGCCCTCGAGGCGGCCCGCGCCGCCCTGGCGGCGGGCGAGGGCGGCGGTCACGAAGCCCAGCAGGCCGGCGCCGAGGAGGCGGCCGAGACGTCGTCTGCCATGAAGGCGCTCCTGTCGCCCGACGACCCCGAGGTCGCCCTCCGCCGGGCGGAGGTCCGCCTCGAGGCGGCCGGCGCGTCGGAGCCGACCGGCAGCTCGGCACCCGCCGCTCACTGAGGACGCCGGCGGGCGAGGCGCGATGCCCCCCCGCCGCCGCCTCACCGTCGCGCTCGTCCTCGAGGGCGACGTCCGGCACGAGGTCGACGGCCTGCGCCGCGCCCTCGGCTCCACCGCGATCGAACGGATCGGCCCGCACGTCACCCTGGTGCCGCCGGTGAACGTCCGCGAGGACGAGCTCGGTGCCGCCCTCGACCACGTCCGGGCGGTGGCCGCCCCGGCCGCGCCGGTCCACCTCGTCCTCGGGCCGGCCGCCACCTTCGCTCCGGCCACCCCGGTCGTCTACCTCGCCGTCGGCGGGGATCTCGCCGAGCTCTCCCTCCTCGAGGAGCGGCTCGGGTCGGGGCCGCTCGCCCCGCCTCCCGGGAGGGGGCCCCGTCGGCCGTACGTCCCGCACGTCACCCTCGACCAGCGGATCGACCGCGCCCGGATCCCGTCCGCCCTCGAAGTCCTCTCCGCCTACCGGGCCGAGGTGACGGTCGACCGGGTGACGGTGCTCGAGTTCCACGAGGACGAGCGCCGCTGGAGTCCGCTGGCGGACTTCGCCCTCGGCGGGACGAGGCTCGTCGGGCGGGGGGGCTTCGAGGTGGAGCTCTCGGCCGGTTCGATGCTCGACCCGATCGCGCACGAGTTCATGGAGTCCGAGTGGTCGGCCTACGCGAGGGAGGTCCACGGGGACGGTGCCGCCGACGCGCCGTTCGCCATCGTCGCCCGGGTCGGAGGGGAGCTCGCCGGGACGGCCACCGGCCAGCTGCGGCCCGACTGCTGCCGCCTCGCCAACCTGATCGTCGCCCGTCGGTGGCGATCGCACGGGGTCGGCTCCCACCTCCTGCGTGGCGTCGAGGCGCTCGGACGCGAGCACGGCCTCCCGTTCGTGCGCCTCGAGACGCGGTTCGGCGGACCGGCCGAGGCCTTCTACGCCGAGCGGGGCTACGAGGTGACCGCATCCCTGCCGAGGTGGCGGCACGGCCACGACTTCGTCGTCATGGAGCGAGGTCTCTGACACTCAGCGTGACGACAGCACGGCCGCGAGCGGACGAGCCTTGTGCGGGCGCCGGAGTCCATCTAGCCTGTCGCCGCTGCGAGGGGGAGTGGCGACGGACCCGGCGGGGCCTGGTACGTGGTGACGTGTCTCCCGCGTGGTGGCTTTCATCCCACTCAGGAAGGACATGTCCATGCGCATCCCACGCCTCTCGCGCGTGGCGCTCCCCGTCATGGGGGCGCTCACGGCGGTGGCACTCGCCGGCTTCGCACCCGTCGCCTCGGCGACGACGACGTCGACCGTGCTCTACGTCAGTGCCACCACCGGCGCCGACAGCGCCACCTGTGGCCCGGCCGCCTCGCCGTGCAAGTCGATCACCCAGGCGGTGACGAACGCCACGGCCGGTGACACGGTCAAGGTGGCCGCCGGCAGCTACGACGAGCAGGTGACGCTCTCCAAGCGCCTCACCTTGGTCGGCCCGAAGGCCGGCAACTCCTACATCCCGCTCGGTTATGTCGGGTGGGCCGTGGTCGCGCCCCCGAGCACGGCGGACAACGGCTTCCTCGTCACGCCCGGCGGTGCCGGCAGCGTGATCAGGAACTTCGTCGTCGAGGGCGCACAGGGTGAGGGCATCCTCGCCGAGCACACCGCGCACGTCACCATCGAAGGCAACCTCGTCGTCTTCAACGACCTCGGCGCCTTCCAGAGCACTCCGAGCTACCCGGAGTGCGCCGGATCGGGCAGCGTCCCCGGCGACTGCGGCGAGGGCATCCACCTCATGTCGACGAGCGACTCGGTCGTGGCGCGCAACACGCTGTTCCAGGACAGTGGGGGCGTCCTCCTCACCGACGAGATGGGTCCGAGCGCGCACAACGTCGTCGCCTACAACACCGTCTACGACAACTCGCTCGACTGCGGCATCACCCTCGCCAGCCACAACCCTGCCGCCGCTCCGAACGGTGTCCCGGCTCCGAAGATGGGCGGGGTCTACGCCAACCGCATCATCGACAACACCTCGGACAACAACGGGGTCCTCGGCTTCGGAGCGGGCGTGATCCTCGCCGGTCCGATCCCGGGCACGGCCGTCTACGGCAACGTGGTCCAGGGCAACATCCTCTACGACAACGGCCTCGGCGGCGTGACGATCCACGCCCATGCCAAGGGCGAGTACATGGACAACAACCACATCGTCGGCAACGTCCTGTACGGCAACGACACGACGGGGAACCTCGGCAAGCCCGGTGACGTGAGCACGACGGTCCTCACCTCGAGCGGCCCGAAGGCCCTCCTCACCAAGACGGCGGACATCATCGTCTACAGCGCCGGCGACACCATCACCGGCACGGTCATCCGCGACAACTCCTTCGCCAAGGCCTACTACGGGATCTGGACCTACCACGCCCCGAGCATCCTTTCGGGGAACCAATTCGCGAAGAGCATCGCCCGCAGGGCCGACCAGTCGCCCGCCCCGGCCAAGGTGACGATCACCGGTCCGGCCTCAGCGGCGGTCGGGAGCACGATCACCCTCTCCGGCACGGCGGAGCCGGGCCAGAAGGTGCGTCTCTACCGGGTCGTCAACTCGACGCACGAGTGGCTCGCCGCCACCATGGCGAGCGCCACGGGCGCCTGGAAGCTGAAGGTCACCCTCGCCAAGTCCGACGAGGTCTTCCAGGCCTTCTCCTACGGACAGCGCTCCCGCTGGCTCACGGTGAAGTAGCCCGGTCCGAGCAACAGTCGGGAACGGGGCGGGCCTTCGGGCCCGCCCCTTTTTCGTCAGCGTGGCTGAACAGACGCCAGGATGCTGACCGGCGAGATCCTTGTGCCGGGGCCCGGCGGCGGTCTACCCTTTTGCCACCGCGAGGGGGGAATGACGCGATCCGGCGGGGGCCGGGACGTGGCGACCGTCCTTCTCAGCGGCCGCCCCCACCCCATCCAGGAAGGACACGCTCATGCCCATCCCACGCCTCTCGCGCGTG
>JAKACF010000319.1 GCA_021821585.1 Actinomycetes bacterium | reverse complement strand
GCGATCTCGGACGGCACGAACCCTTCGACCGCCTCTTGGTCGGGTTCGAGCTCGGCGATCTCGATGAGGAGCCCGTTGTAGGCGACCGTCCGCTGGCGGTAGTCCTGCCACAGCGTCGGCTGCTCGTTTGGGTCGCCCGCAGGCAACGTCGCGAGGGCGGCGTGGAGCGCGGCGATCCGGCCGTCCGCTTCGGCGCGGGATATGCCGGCGGATAGCTGCTCGACGGCGAGGCGCGCCCGGTCGCGTCGCGCCCGGTCGGAGAAGAGCATCTTCAGTCGGCTCGCCCCCCGGGTGGCATCCTCTAGGACGGCATCGAGCTCGCTGGCCAAGCCGGTGATGCCTTCTCTGATCGGCGCGACCACCTGCTCTGCGCTTTCATAGGCGGAAAGTGCGCCAAGGAGGGCCGTGTGATGGCTGGGCTGGCGATCGGGATCGAAGCGGAGGCGGGTGGCCTTCGTCAGCGCAGCACGGATCTGGTGGGCCGCGGCGACCACCTGGATGGCGGTGTGAGCTCCGACCCCGGGGATCGCTTCTAGGCGACGGGGGCCGGCCGCTGCGGCCTGGCCCACGGTCTGGTAGCCGGCGGCCTTGATTGGGCCGAGCCGCAAACGTCCCTCGGTCGTCTCCCGGATCCTCCCGATGGGCATGGCGAGGAGTTGTTCGGCCACCATGGTCTCGACTGCACGGTCATAGACCTGGCGCGCGGTGACCCGCCAGGCGCGTGGTGACTCCAGGGTGTAGCTGATCTGGCCTCGCAGCTCCGAGGCGCGGCGTACGAGGGACTTCGCGTCCCCGATAGAAGGTCGTGCCTGTCGGGTCTCGCCGCTGTCGCTCACCAGTGCCCCGGCAACCGTCAGCCGTCTTCGAACTCGTGGGTGTCGAACTTGAGGGTGCGGGCGTTCTCGTCGACGGTCCGCCGGACGTCCTCGGGGAAGCCCCCGCCCGCCGTTGCCTCGATCTCCACCGTGATCGTCACCGCGGCGTCAGCGCGGCCGAGCTGGTTGACGATCGTGTCGGCGATATCCCCAACATCCCGGATCATCCGTAGCGGCTCCAGCGTCACCCGCCCGTAGAAGCGCGTCGGGGACGCCGGCGCTCGGATGGCGCGGTCGGTCACGCCGTCGTCGCTGGCCGCGAGCTCGCTGGTGGACTCTGTCCTGACGGCCGAGGCGGCCGTCTCCGAGGCAGGCGCCTGGTCGCGGTCCATCTGGCGCAGCGCGACCTCGGCCTTGACGACGACCGAGGCGGCGTCGAGCACGACCGCGGCCTGCTGGCCGACGGTAAGGCCGACGTAGCGGTCGCTCTGCTCGTCGTAGGCGCTGGCGTAAGCGAACGTATCGGCCGTCCAGCTCAACAACGCGACGCCGGAGCGCACCGCGTCCAACAAGACCGCCGAGTCGCGAAAGCGGGGAAGGTACAGATATTGGGAGTAGTCACTCCAAAGCTGTTGGAGGGTCACGTGGTCCCCACGCCACAGCGGGATCCGGTCGAGGTCCATCCGCAACCGTGCACCGGAGTACTCGGTGATCAACGTCTCTTCGTTGCGGAGCTTCTTGCCGACGCGCACTGCAAGCGGTTCGGGCCCGGTGGCCCGGGTCTCCTCCCAGGAGATGTCGGGGTCACCCGGCGCCTGGGAGGGGACGAGAACCCAGGTGAACGTCTCGCCGATGCGTTGGGCGACAACCTCGTAGAACTGGGCGCGCTTGGTCTCGGCTTGCTGGCTTTGGAAGGCGTCGAGGTTGAGCGACTCCTTTTCCGCCTCGATCGACTGCCACGCGAGGAAGTCACGAACCCCGAGACGCAGCTCGGCCAGTCGGCTCCGGTCGGGAGCGAGGAAGACGAGCATGTTCCGGTTCAACCGCGGACCGCCGGAGCGCTCGTCCAAGAACCGCCGGGCGGCCACTCGTGCCGGGCTGTCCACCGTCTTGCCCGAATGGGGGTGCTCGGGACCGAAGACGACGAGACGCGCCTCGGGCTCGTCGGGCACTTCGGCCGGGGTGCGCGGCGCGGGGTGGACCGTCGCGAAGTCCCCCCGCTGGCCGGCCCTGGTCACGGCGGCGAGGCGTCTGCGGATCTCCTCGTCGACGTCGTCGTCGTTGAAGTGCGATGCCGCCCGGTCCTGGGCGAGGCGGGTGACCGACGGCTGGAGGGAGAACCAGTAGCGCTGGCCGTCGACGTAGAGGTAGGTGGCGTGGTCAGTGAGGCGCCGAAGGGCGTCGCCGAAGGTCGCCGGCGTCTCGCCCGGCTGGACGCAGCCGAGCTTCACTGCCCGGTCGTCGATCCCCCTGTTGGCGGCCTGCTGGGTAGGTGCCGAGCCGAGGTAGATCGTTCGGGCCACCCGCCTCGTCGCCGAGTAGCGGCCGAGGGTCGGGTTGTCCCGGTCCAGGCGGAGCGGTAGGGCATTCGGGCCGTCGACGTCGCTCTCGATGACCGGCGTCCAACCCTCCTCAAGGTAACGCGTCAGCTCCGAGGACACCTGGGGCGCGTCGATCGGGACCGTCGCCGGCATGATGAGCAGGTTGGCGTCGTTGCGCTCCCACAGCTCGTGGACGACCGCCGCCATGAGCCGCAGCACGCCCCGGGTCCGCTGGAACTTGTCGAGCGTGGACCACTCCCCGTAGAGGCGGTCGAACAATTCGGGGTGGATCGGATAGGCGGCAGCGAGGCGGCGCTCGTAGTCGCTCTCGCCGACCCCCGAGGGGAACTCGCCCTTCTTGGAGCGATACAGCGTGCCAAACGCCCTGACGACCGCGTCACGGGCCGGCGCCGAGTCGGCCGGCAGGTCGTCGAACAGGCGGCGCCGGACGATCTCGAACCCTTCCTCCGCCGAGGCAGGTCGCCACGAAGACTCCATCCGCCCGATGACGTTCTTGAGCCGTTCGAGCGCCGCTCGTCCTCCTTCGCCGCCCACCTCGATGTCCGACGACGGGATCGACACCACCAGCAGTGCGCCCTCGACGGACCGGGCCGCCTCAGCGAGTGCCTGAGCGAACGTGAACTGGGCGTCGAAGCTGCCGGCGGGCAGCCCGTCGACGCCGTAGAGCTGGCGGGCGTAGGCGACCCACTCGTCGATGAGCACGAGGCATGGCGAGTAGCGGCGCAACAGTTCGACGAGAGCGACGCCTGGGCTCGTGCCCGTCCGGTCCGCGTCGGCCACCATGGCGTAGCCCTCCGCGCCGCCGAGCTGCCAGGCGAGCTCGCCCCAGAGCGTCCGGACCTCGAGCCCGTCATGCGCGCTCGCGGAGCCGGGCGAGATCATCTGGCCGACGAGCACCGCCGTGCGAGCCGGTGGAGGCGCCTCGATCCCGGCCGCGGCCAACATCGCCTCGACCCCGGGCAGCTCGTGGGGTGGATAGCCGGCGGCCAGGTGGTAGAGGGCGATCATCGAGTGGGTCTTGCCGCCGCCGAAGTTGGTCTGCAGCTCGACGACCGGGTCACCGCCTTCCTTGCGGAACCGGCGCACGGCG
>JAKACF010000318.1 GCA_021821585.1 Actinomycetes bacterium | reverse complement strand
GCACCGGCACCGGTCCCGGCCCCTGCGCCGGTCGCCGCCGAGACGCCGCCGCCCGCCCCGCCGGCCGACGACGCCCTCGAGAAGCTCCTCGCCGAGGAAGAGGAGATCGAGCGCCGCACCCGCGAGCAGCACCACGACCTGCCGCACTTCCGCAAGGAGAGCGACTGACATGCTCATGCCCCGCAAGGTCAAGCACCGCAAGCAGCACCGCGGGCGGCTCACCGGCGCGGCCAAGGGTGGCGAGTCGATCGACTTCGGCGACTTCGGCATCCAGGCGCTCGAGCCGGGCTGGCTCACGGCCCGCCAGATCGAGGCGGCCCGTATCGCCATGACCCGCTACATCCGCCGTGGCGGCAAGGTGTGGATCCGGGTGTTCCCGCACAAGCCGGTCACCCAGAAGCCGGCCGAGACCCGCATGGGCTCGGGCAAGGGCAACCCGGAGCGCTGGGTTGCCGTCGTGCGGCCCGGCAAGATCCTGTTCGAGCTGGCCGGCGTCGACGAGACGCTCGCCCGAGGCGCCATGGAGCGCGCCATCCAGAAGCTGCCGATCAAGGCGCGCTTCGTCGTCCGTCCCGGGGTGGGCGCCGAGCCGGAGGTGCTGGTCTGATGACGAAGGCCGCCGAGCTGCGAGAGCTCAGCCCGAACGACCTCGCCACCCGTCTCGAGGAGACCCGGCGCGAGCTGTTCAACCTGCGGTTCCAGCTGGCCACCGGCCGCCTGGAGAACCCGAGCCGCATCGGCGTGCTGCGGCGCGAGGTCGCTCGCCTGCGCACGCTCGAGACCGAGCGCACCCTCGACGCCGAGGGTGGCCCGAACGGCGCCGGGCGCCGCACGAGGAGGAAGGCGTGATGGCCGAGGCTGCGACCCCCGAGGGGACGGCCCCCGAGGGGGCGAGGGCGAATGCCCGCAAGGTGCGCGAGGGGACCGTCGTGTCCCGCTCGATGGAGAAGACGGCCGTCGTCGCCGTCGTCGAGCGGGTGCGCCATGCGCGGTACGCCAAGACCGTGCAGCGCACCAAGCGCCTGTACGTGCACGACGAGAACGCCACGGCGGCGGTCGGTGACCGCGTGCGTGTGGCCGAGACGCGGCCGCTGTCGAAGCTGAAGCGGTGGCGTCTCGTCGAGGTCCTGGAGCGTGCCAAGTGATCCAGCAGGAGTCGCGCCTCAAGGTCGCCGACAACTCGGGGGCGCGCGAGGTGCTGTGCATCAAGGTGCTCGGTGGCTCCCGCCGCCGGTACGCCCGGATCGGCGACGTGTTCATCGCCACGGTCAAGGACGCCACGCCCGGCGCTGCGGTCAAGAAGGGCGACGTGGTCCGCTGCGTCGTGGTCCGCGCGAAGAAGGAGAAGCGCCGCCCCGACGGCTCGTACATCCGCTTCGACGAGAACGCCGCCGTCCTCATCAACGACCAGCTCCAGCCGCGCGGGACGCGCATCTTCGGCCCGGTCGGCCGGGAGCTGCGCGACAAGCGGTTCATGCGCATCGTGAGCCTTGCCCCGGAGGTGATCTGACATGAAGATCCACAAGGGGGACCAGGTGCAGGTGCTGGCCGGCAAGGAGCGCGGCAAGCGCGGCGAGGTCATCCGGGCCATGCCGACCGAGCGCAAGGTGATCGTTGCCGGCGTCAACATCGCCAAGCGGCACACCCGCTCCACCGGCGCCACCACCCAGGCCGGCATCATCGACAAGGACATGCCGCTCCCGGTGGCCAACGTCGCCATCGTCTGCTCGAAGTGCGGTCCGACTCGGGTCGGCTACCGGTTCGAGGCCGACGGCAAGAAGGTGCGCGTGTGCCGCAAGTGCGGAGGTGACCTGTGACCCCGGCCACGACGGCGCCGGAGCGCCCTCGCCTTCGGACCCGCTACGTCGACGAGATCCGCCCCCGCCTGCAGGAGCAGCTGGGCCTCGCCAACGTGATGGAGGTCCCGCGTCTCGAGAAGATCGCCCTCAACATCGGGGTCGGCCGGGCCACCCAGCAGCAGTCGCTGCTCGAGGGGGCCGTCCGTGACCTCGAGGCCATCACCGGCCAGCACCCGGTCGTCACGCGGGCCCGGAAGTCGATCGCCAGCTTCAAGCTGCGCGAGGGCAACGCCATCGGCTGCATGGTGACGTTGCGCGGCGACCGGATGTGGGAGTTCTTCGACCGGCTGGTGTCGATCGCCATCCCGCGCATCCGCGACTTCCGTGGGCTGCCGTCCCGGTCGTTCGACGGGCACGGCAACTACACCTTCGGCATCACCGAGCAGCTGATCTTCCCGGAGATCGACTACGACCGCGTCGACACGACGCGGGGGATGGACATCACCATCGTGACGACCGCCCGTACCGACGCCGAGGGTCGGGCGCTGCTGGACGCTTTCGGCTTCCCGTTCCGACGCGAAGGACAGTAGGACCAGATGGCCAAGAAGGCACTCATCGAGAAGCAGCAGCGCACCCCGAAGTACAAGGTTCGCGCCTACTCCCGCTGCCGGCGCTGTGGCCGGCCGAAGGCCGTGTTCCGGAAGTTCGGGCTGTGCCGGATCTGCCTGCGCGAGCTCGTGCACGCCGGCGAGGTCCCCGGCGTCACGAAGGCCAGCTGGTGAGGGGAGGGGAACGCCGATGACGATGACCGACCCGATCGCCGACATGCTGACCCGGTTGCGCAACGCCAACGTGGCGATGCACGACTCGGTGCGCATGCCCGGCTCGAAGCTCAAGACGAACCTCGCCTCGATCCTCGAGCGTGAGGGCTATATCGCCGGCTTCGACACCACGGAGAACAGCGAGCGCCCCGGCACGACGCTGGAGATCCACATGAAGTACACCGCCGAGCGGGCGCGAGCCATCGCCGGTCTCAAGCGGGTGTCGACGCCCGGTCTCCGCGTGTACGCCCGCGCCGACGGCCTTCCCCGGGTGCTCGGCGGGCTCGGGGTCGCGGTGCTCTCGACGAGCCAGGGACTGCTGACCGACCGGGAGGCCCGCAAGCGCAAGCTGGGTGGGGAGGTGCTCTGCTATGTCTGGTGACGCCCGCCGTCCCGGCGTTGCCGGCACCGGCGAGGGGAGGGTCGCCTGATGTCCCGCATCGGACGCAACCCGATCCCGCTGCCGTCCGGCGTCGAGGTCACCCTCGCGTCGCGGGAGGTCTCCGTGAAGGGCCCCAAGGGGACGCTCACGAGGACCATCCCGGGCGAGATCCAGGTGCGCAGGGACGACGAGGGCCCGGTCCTCGTCGTCGAGCGCCCCAACGACGAGCGCGCCAACCGGGCCCTGCACGGGCTCACCCGGACGCTGATCGCCAACATGGTGACCGGCGTCACCGACGGCTTCAGCAAGGAGCTCGAGATCGTCGGCGTCGGCTACCGCGCCGCCGCCCCCAACCCGGCCCAGCTCGAGCTGGCGCTCGGGTTCAGCCACCCCGTCGTGGTGGCCGCCCCCGAGGGGATCACCTTCGAGGTGCCCGTGCCGACACGGGTGACCGTCCGTGGGATC
>JAKACF010000317.1 GCA_021821585.1 Actinomycetes bacterium | reverse complement strand
GCATGCACCATCAAGCCATGGGCCGTGATCCCGGCGGTGCTGCTCCTCGCCGGCACCCTCACCATGCTGCGCGAGGCGCGCTCTCGCCTGGTGCCGGCGGCGGGAGGCATGGCGATCGGGATCGTCGTGCCCTGCCTCGTGTTCTTCCTGGCCGGGCCGAGCGACTTCATCCACCAGGTGGTGCTGGCAGAGCTGCCGGGCCACGGCACCGCCACGGCCGGCTCCAAGCTCGCCACCGTGCTCGGGCTGGGCGGTGCGGCCGGCATCCCGCACCCGGCGGGAGCGGCGCTCGGCATCGGCTTCGCCGTCATGGCCGTCGTCTTCCTCACCGCCGTGTGGGGCTTCTCGAGCTCGTCGGTCTACGACTGGTTCCTCGCGCTCACGACCGTGGGGGTCATCGCCGTCGTCTTCCTCCCCGGCGCCATGTCGGTCCAGTACGGCGAGTTCGCCTTCCCCCTCGTCGCCGTCGGGGTCTCGACGACGGCCGGGCGGCTGCTCGGCCTCGTCGCCTCCTCCTGGAGCGGGCGCCGGAACGACTCCCGGAGCAGCATCACCTCCGCCATGGCCGTGCTTGTCCTCGCCTGCGCCGTCGTCGTGGCAGCGGTCGCCGCCCCCGCCGACGGCCGCTTCGCCGCACAGTACGCCGACCACCACGGCGTGCTGCCGCGAGCCGTCGTCGACCACGCCATCCCGCCGGGCGCGTGCGCCATCGCCGACAACCCCACGTACCTCATCGACGCCAACCGCTTCGACCAGGGGAGCGGCACCTGCCCCGTCGAGACGGACCCCGCCGGCCTGCTCGCCATCGCCGGCACGGGCGGGACGGCGGCCGCCACCGGGCGCTGGGAGCGGTGGATGAGCCTCTCGCGCTACCTCCTGCTGGCCGACCCGCCCGCTCGTCCACCTCTCGGTGGGGCGCTCGCGGGCTACTTCCACGACCACTACGCCACGGTCACCGTCCGGCTCGACTACGGCGTCTACGTCCGTTCCCGCTGAAGACGGCTCAGCTGCCGGCCGTCACCTTCTTGAGCGGCGTCAGCGCCAGCAGAAAGCGCTTCACCCCCCGCTCGGCGAAGCGGACCTCGGCTCGGGCGTCGTCCCCTGACCCCTCCACGTAGGTGACGACGCCGGCGCCGAAGCGTGCGTGGACGACGGCGTCGCCCGGTCGCAGCCCGAGCGCCTCGGCACCGGTGGACGCCTCGGCGGCGGGCAAGGTGGGTCCGCCAGTGGTGCTCCGCCCGATGGAGGCGTAGCGCTCGGCATAGCTCGAGCGACCCGAGCCGTAGCGGCCGGCGCCGGCCCCGATCACGACTCCCCCGCCGACGTCCTCGAGGAGGTCGTCGGGGATCTCCTTCAGGAACCGGCTCGGTATGGAGTCCTGGTAGGAGCCGAAGAGCAGCCGGCTCCAGGCGTGCGTCAGGTAGAGGCACTCGCGTGCCCGTGTGATCCCGACGTAGCACAGCCGGCGCTCCTCTTCGATGTCGTCCGGCTCTGCCAGGGTCTGGTTGTGGGGGAACAGGCCCTCCTCCATCCCGGTGAGGAAGACGGTGTTGAACTCGAGCCCCTTGGCGGCGTGCAGGGTCATGAGCGAGACGGTCGGGCCGTCGTCGATCTCGTCGGCGGCCGCCGCCAGCGTCGTCGTCTCGAGGAAGTCCTCCAGGTTCTCGAACTCCGAGGCGACCGAGACGAGCTCGGACAGGTTCTCGAGGCGTCCCTCGGCCTCGAGGGCCTTGGCGCCGCCGTGGACCGCCTCCGCCTCGAGCATCTGGACGTAACCGGTCCGCTCGAGGAGGTCCTCGACGATCTCGGCCGGGGGACGGGCGGCGACGTTGTCGGCGCCGAGCTGGCCGAGCAGATCGAGGAACGAGCGTATCCCCGAGGCGGCCTTCTGGGAGGCGCCGGCCTCCTCGGCCCGGGCGAGGACGTCGGCGAAGGGGATCCGATGCTCGGCGGCGAAGGCGACGAGCCGGGTGACCGTCGTGTCGCCGACGCCGCGGCGCGGGACGTTCAGGACCCGGCGGAGCGCCACCTCGTCGCCCACGTTCACGACGAGCCTCAGGTAGGCGAGTACGTCGCGGATCTCGCGGCGGTCGTAGAAGCGGGTCCCCCCGATCACCTTGTAGGGGATGCCCCTCGACATGAGGCCCTCTTCGATCGAGCGGCTCTGGGCGTTCGTCCGGTAGAAGACGGCGATCTCGGAGAAGGGCACCCCGCGGCGCGAGAGCGAGTCGATCTCGTCCGCCACGAAGCTCGCCTCCTCCCGGTCCGAACCTGCCCGGAAGCGCTTCACCCGCTCGCCTTCGCCGAGGGCGGACCACAGGTCCTTCGGCTGGCGGAGCAGGTTGTTCGAGATGACGGCGTTGGCCGCGTCGAGGATCCGCTGGGTCGAGCGGTAGTTCTGCTCCAGCAGGATCACCCTCGCGTCCGGGAAGGCGTGCTCGAAGTCGAGGAGGTTGCGCATCTCCGCCCCGCGGAACCGGTAGATGCTCTGGTCGGTGTCGCCGACGACGCAGACGTTGCGGTGGGCCCGGCCGAGCAGCATGACGATCTCGTTCTGGGCGAGGTTGGTGTCCTGGTACTCGTCGACGAGCACCTGGACGAAGCGCTCCTGGTAGCCCTCGAGGACGTCCGGGTGCTCCCTGAACAGCCGGACGGTCCGGACCAGCAGGTCGTCGAAGTCCATGGCGTTCGCCTCGACGAGGCGGCGCTCGTACTCGAGGTAGATCTCCGCCAGGCGCCGCTCGTACAAGGTGGCGGCGCGCGCCTCGTACTGGTCCGGCTCGACCAGCTCGGCCTTGGCCTGGCTGATGGCGCCGGCGACGGCGCGGGCCGGGAAGCGCTTCTGGTCGACGCCCCGGTCGTCCAGGATGTGCTCGATGAGGCGGCGGGAGTCGCCGTCGTCGTAGATCGTGAAGTTCGACCGGTAGCCGATCCGGTCCGCGTTGCGCCGGAGGATCCTCACGCAGGCGGAGTGGAAGGTGGAGACCCACATCTTCGAGGCGTCGTCCCCGACCAGCTCGACGACCCGGTCGCGCATCTCGCCTGCGGCCTTGTTCGTGAAGGTGATGGCGAGGATCCTCCACGGGGGCGTGCCGTGGGCGACGAGGCGGGCGATCCGGCGGGTGAGGACCCTCGTCTTGCCCGACCCGGCCCCGGCGACGACGACGAGAGGTCCCTCGTCGTGCAGCACCGCCTCCCGCTGGGCGGGGTTCAGCCCCGAGAGGAGCGCCTCGTCGGAGAGGTCCCGGGCCTCGCCGGCAGCCGGAGGTGCGCCAGGGGTGCCCGCCAGCGCCGGCAGGGACCCGAAGTCGCCGAAGAGATCCCAGTCGTCGCCTCGTCCTGCTGCACCAGCCATCCGACCGAGGATACCGACACCATCGCCGCCCTTTGGGCCCGGAGCGAGCAGACTGTGGCGGGATGGAGGGACAGATCCTGCTCGTCGACGGAACCTCGGCGGCCGCCGACGCAGGCTCG
>JAKACF010000316.1 GCA_021821585.1 Actinomycetes bacterium | reverse complement strand
GTTGGCGACGCCCCCGGTGAAGGTCACCTCGTGCTCGATCCCGACGCGTCGCATGAGGCTGAGCGCCCGGGAGACGACCGAACGGTGCACCCCCATCAAGATGTCCTCGACCTTCTTTCCCCTGCCGAGCCAGGAGAGGATCTCGGAGTCGGCGAAGACGGTGCAGGTCGTCGAGATCTTCACCGGCCGCTCGGACTTGAGCGCCGTCGGGCCGAGGTCGCCGAGAGCGATGTCGAGCGCCGTCGCCGCCGCGCCGAGGAAGCGCCCGGTGCCGGCCGCGCACTTGTCGTTCATCACGAAGTCGAGGATCTCCCCCGTCGGGCTCACCCTGATGGCCTTTGTGTCCTGCCCTCCCATGTCGACGACGGTGCGGGTGGCCGGGAACATGTGGACGGCGCCGCGCCCGTGGCAGGAGATCTCGGTGGTCTGGGCGTCGCCGAAGGTGACCTTGTAGCGGCCGTATCCGGTGCCGACGATGAAGCCGACCCCCTCTTCCTCCTCGTGGATGTCCCCGTCGCGGACTGCCGCCTGGTAGGCGTTCTGGGCCGCGAGGGTGACGCTCGCGCCCGTGTCCACCAGCGCTCTGCCGACGATCTCCAGGTTGTCGTCGATGATGACTGCCTTGGTCTGAGTCGAGCCGACGTCGACTCCCGCCGCGTATGCCATCGTTCTCAGCTCTCCCTTCCCTGCTGGTCCGCTCCCGCTGCCTTCCGCTGGCGTCGCGACGCGAGGCCTTCGAAGAAGGCGTCGATGCGGTTCTTCAGCTGGGCTTCCGACACCGCCCGCTTGTCCATGTGGTCGGACTCGATGAACAACGTGGCGGCGTCGGTCTGCTCCATGATCACCCGCCGGCTGTCGGCGAGACCTGTCGAGACCGTGCGGCAGGACTTGATCGGGTGGTAGACGACGCCGTCGATCCCGAAGGGTTCGACCATGTCGGCGAGCAGCGTGTTCGAGTAGAACATCGCGTCCATGGCGTCCCGCACGGTCACGAGCGTCCCCTCGGCCAGGCTCTCGAGCGGGTGGTCGAGGTCGTACTCGAAGCCCATATTGGCCCCGCCCGAGGCGAACCAGAGGTAGGTGGAGCCGACGAAGGTGCCGCCCCATTCGCTGAACATCTCCCCGAAGCGGCGGAAGATGGGGTAGCAGGGAACCCCGGCGAAGACGAGGCGGTACTTCTCCTCGAACGGGGTGCCGATGTGGTGGGCAGCCTTGTACTCGAGCTCCTCCACGAGCTCCTCGAAGTACCTGGCGCCCTCCTCCCGCCCCCGGAACCCGTTCACCATGCCGAGGTAGACGGTGCCGTCGGTGACGGCGTTGTAGACGGCCGGAACGGCCTTGTTGAGCTCGATGACCTTCTTCCAGGCCCTGCTCATCCGGTTCGCGTAGCCCATGATGTCGCGCAGCTTGTCGATGTCGAAGCGCTTGCCCGACACCGTCTCGCAGACGCCGATCAGCTCCTCGATCTGGCCCTTCACGTAGCCGAGATCGTTGGCGAAGTCGCCGTTGCCGTGCCAGGTCTGCCCGCCCGCCCGCCGCGTGCCCGGCACGTCGAGGGTAAAGATCGGCACGTGGTAGAGGCGCTCCCAGATCTCCGCCCACTTGATGTAGGTGTTGCAGGCGTTCGTGTAGACCGAGAGCGACGGCCGCGGGATCGTCCCCATCGGGTGGCTCCCGTCCCGCAGCTGCAGGCCGACGTCGGCCTTCACGTAGGCGCAGACGTCGGTCGAGTACCCGTAGTCCTCGGCCTGCGCGATGTAGTCGTCCGCCACATGGCGGACCGCCGTCTGCAGCCCGTTCACCTCGGGGAAGATCGTGTGGAAGTCGAAGACCCGCAGCAGCTCCGCCATGCTGCCCATCACGAAGACGTAGGCGGCCTGCTCGCCCTTCTCGGGCGCGGCGGTGAGCTCCTTGAACCACTCGCGAAAGAGCCGGTTGCCCTCTTTGTTCCCCCGCCCGACGAGCGGCGCCCCGGAGGCGCTCGTCGGGTCGCCCTGCACAGCGGGTGCTCGCGTTGACGTTGTGGACATCGTGCCTCCGATCAGGCGAAGAGCAGGTTCTCGATGAACGTCTCGAGCTGGATCTGCATGTTGTCGAAGTTGGTCATCCGCTCCTCGAACTCGCTCACGAAGTAGGGGATGCCTTCCTCGTCGAGCGCCTTCACGTAGGCGACGACCTCGTCGAGACCTGGCTCGCACATCTTGGCGGCGGTGACGATGGCGGCCCCGGCGCCGGCATTGCGGATCCGCTCGATCAGCATCGCCTCCTTCGGCTTGCGGAGGTCGTGCTGGACCGGGCTGTAGGAGGACTGCTCGAGGTAGGCCACCGCCAGGTCGGCCAGGGGGTCCTCGCCGACGGGGACGTCGGAGGTGAGCCACCGCAGCCCGATCAGAAGATCGTCGTCCACCACGTAGGAGAACTTGGCGATCGTGTTGAGCAGGTCGAGCGGCGGCTGCTCGCAGAAGCCGCCCTCGAACACGAGGCGCATGCGGTCCTGCGGCGACGCCTCGCGGGCGCGGATACGCGGGAGGAACCAGGACAGGAGCTCGTTGTGCTCGTCGCGAGGGATCATCCCCCCGAGGGCGACGAGCACGTACGCCTCGTCCACCGCGACGAGCCACGGCGTCGAGCGCTTGATCTCGTACAGCTCGCGGAGGAGCCGCCGGTTCTCGTTGAAGACGCCGAGGGAACCCCGCAGGTCGTCCTCGGTGACGGGGTGCCCCGCCACGGCGGCGACCTCACGAGCGAGCCGGGCGTACTCCCCGCGGAGATAGCCCGCCGCGTGCGCCGAATTGGCGTTCTGGGGCAGGTAGAGGATCTCGCAGGGGTAGTCGGCGTTCCGCCCCCACACGGCCGCCAGGTTGCGGGCGGAGTCGCAGATCGGGTGGGAGACGAACATGTCCAGCTGCACCCGGTCGCTCAAGATGAGCTCGAGGGAGGTCTTCAAGATGGAGCAGAGGCCCGATCCGAAGTGCGACTCGCCCTGTCTCGCCTCGACCGGGGCGCCGCGCACCTTGAACGGCAGCGCACCCGCAGCGTGGACGATCTCCTCGGGGAAGTACACCTGGAAGTGGCCGACGACCTTGCCACCCGCCTCCCGCCAGCGCCGCACGGTCGGGAAGTCGGGGTCCTCGACGAGGTCGCGGCAGTAGGCGAACGCCTCTTTCAGACCGAGCTCCTGATATGGGTCGAGTACGGCGATGTCCGGCATGCTCAGCCCCCCTTCGACCCGTTTCCCGATGCGACCCGCTGCAGCTCCTTGCCGCACTGCCCGCAGTAGCTGAAGTCCGCCGGGAGGTATTGGGCCCCGCAGTCGGGGCAGTGCTGCACGTACGGCCCCCAGGCGAACTCGGGCGAGCCACCGGCAGCGGCGCGCTCGCGCAGTTCCCGGTAGCGCGGTGCCCGCTTCTCGACGAAGGCACCCATGCCCTCGAGAGGCTCGAAGCTGGCGAAGTGGACGCTCAGCCAGTCACGCG
>JAKACF010000315.1 GCA_021821585.1 Actinomycetes bacterium | reverse complement strand
CCTCTGGGTAGTGGTGGTCGCCGATACGCGCCGGCAGCAAGCGGGGATCGAGGACGGCCACCACGCCGTGGTCGGTGCTCGAGCGGATCAGGCGGCCGGCCGCCTGCTCGAGCAGGAGCGCGGCGTCAGCCACGTAGACCATCCGGTCGGCCGCCCACCGGTCGATCTGGAGGCGAGTGACGAGGCTCTCGACCCGAGCGTCGTCGACCGGGTTCGAGGCAGAGCGTGGGCAGCGGTCGACGACGACGAGCGAGCAGGTCACCCCAGGAGCGTCCACCCCGGTCATCAAGCTCTTCGTCCCGACGAGGACCGAGCCGTGGTCGTCTCGCCAGGCCTCGATGAGCCGGCGAAGTGGGGGACCGTCCCACTGGGAGAGGACGTGCAGGTGCCGGTGCATCCGGCGCAGCTGCTCGGCGTAGGCCTTGGCAGCGCTCGTCGTTGCAGCGAGCACGAGGGCTGACCCCTCGTTCGCCCCGACGAGCTCGCAGATGACCCCGGCGGCCCAGGAGGGGTGGCGCTCGACGTCGAAGGTCACCCGCCCGGCGCCAGGGCGGCTGAGGGCCTCCCGTGGCGCCTTCGGGATGAACAGCCAGGACCGCTCGTACGCGTCCTCGAAGGGGCTCGGGTGCACGACCCTTCGGGCGTCGACGCCGAGGTCGACGACGAAGCTCGCCGGGAGGGTCGCCGAGAGCACCGTCACCGACATCTGGAGCGTCTCGGTGACCACCTCGACCTGGTCGGGCGCGTCGTCGGGCCCGGTCGAGACCTCGGTCTCCTCGCTTGGACGGTCCTGCGCCTGGCGCTCGTAGAGGTTGGTGCGCAACATCTGAGAGACGTCGACCGGCGCCATCTTCACGCTGGCGCCGGAGAAGGTCTGGCCAGATGACCCAAGCGCACGCTCCGACCGCTCGACCCAACGAGCGACGTCGTTGTCGCCGCTCGTAGCCTGGGAGATGTCGGCGGCGAGGGCGTCGAGCCGTGCGATCGCCCGGTAACGGGCGACCATCTCCTTGGGGGTATGGGCCTCGAGCGGCTTGGGGGCCATACGCCGTGCCCGGCCGATCCAGGCCTGGATGGTGAACTCCAGACCGTCGAACGGGCTCTCGTCGGCAGCGATCTTCACGATCTGATCGCCTGTGTACGACCGGCGATCCTGGGCGCCGACCACCTTCGCGAGCAGCTCGGAGAGGTGTTGGTCGAGCCGCTCGGCGAGCGCGGTTGCTTCGTCGCGGAGCACCTTGGCCTTGGCCGGACGGTCGAGCAGGCGCTCGACGCCACGCAGCGCGTCGACGATCCGCCACGGGCCGACCGTCACCGACCCCTGGTTGCGCACCGCCGAGGCGAGCCCATGGGCCTCGTCGACGACGAGGTGGTGAAAAGGGCCGAGCAGCTTGGAGCCGACGACGACAGGGGCGCTCGTCGCCCCCTGCACCGCGAGCATCGAGTGGTTCGTGACGACGATGTCGGCCGCAGCCGCACGCAGCTTCGCCTTCTGAGGCAGGCAGGTGTCGCCGAACGGACAGGTCGAGACGCCGGGGCACTCGCCTGGCGTCGTCGAGACGAGCTGCCAGTCCTCCCCGGCGACGACACCGTCATAGCTCGCCTTGTCGCCGTCGGTGCCCTCCAGCACCGCCTCGAGCGCCCAGCGCACCAGATCGGCGGTCTCCCCGGTGAAGCTGTCGAGGGCCTCAAAGAGCTTGGCGGGATCCTTGCTCGGGAGCATGGTGAGGTCGCTCGCCGCGGCGACGGCGGCCATGGAGCACACCGTGTTGCTCCACCCCTTCAGAACGGCGACCGCCGGGGCGGGCAGGCCGAGCACCTCGCTCACTGCCCGGGCCACGGCCGGGGCGTCCTTGTCGCACAGCTGGGACTGCAGGGCGAGGGTCTCGGTCGAGATGAGCGTCCGCTCGCTGTAGATCGCGGTGCGGATCGCCGCGGGCACGAGGTAGGCGATGGTCTTGCCGGTGCCCGTAGTTGCCTCGGCTGCGGCGTGCCGGGCGTTCTCCATGCCGGTGAGGATCGAGTCGGCGAGGGCGCGTTGCGAGGGACGGACCACAGCCGTCGACTTGCCCGTCGCGAGCTGGACGGCGCGGTCGAGGACCTGGTCGAGCTGGCTCGGGGCGGTCACGAACCTTCCTGTGCGCCAGGGCGCGGATCGGGTCCGCTGTTGCCTGCGTCGGCGGACTCGCACCCGATCTCGGGGCCGATGCACAGGAAAGACATGACCGACAACAGCGACCGTCCGTTGAGCGGCTACGCCAGCTTCGAGCGCCGCAAGCTCGTCCTCTCCGAGCAGGCGGTGAAGCTCGTGCGCAAGAAGACCCTTTCGCCGTCGACGGCTGCTGCGGTGTCGAGCTGCGGCGCCCGTTTCGCCGTCGAGCGCCTGCTCGAGCGCCTCGCACCGAGCCCGCCCGACCCGCTCGGGGCGGCAGAGCTCGGCACCGCGACCCACCAGATCTACGAGGACCTCTTCGCCCGACCGAAGGGGGAGCGTGGACTCCTCGCCGGCGCGCAGCTCCTCGAGCGACTGGAGATCGACCACCCCGAGCTCGAAGCGCCGGTCGACCCGACCCTGCTCGCCCAGTGGCGCTCGGAGGTCCAGACGCGGGTCGTCGGCCTGTGGGAGGTGGAGAACCCCGACGAGATCGACGTGATCGGAAGCGAGCTGCAGGTGCAGGCCGACCTCGACGGCATCCCGTTCAACGGCTTCATCGACCGCGTGCACCGGGTGGGCGACGGGCTCCGTGTGACCGACTTCAAGGCCGGCAGAGGGGCGACGAAGAAGGAGAACGCCCGCTACGGCGACGCCCACGGCGACCAGATCCGCCTCTACGTCGAAGCGCTTCGCCATGAGCGCCCCGAGCTCGGCCCGATCGCCGGCGGCGAGGTGCTCTACGTCTTCCACCGCAAGCGCCGGGACGTCGACTTGTCCACGAAGGCGATGGACGGCACGCGTGCCCGCTACGAGAAGGCGTGGAAGCTGCTCACGACGCAGACCGAGCAGGGTGCCTTCGGCATGAAGACCTCGCCGCTGTGCGGCTGGTGCCCGGCGGTCCAGGTCTGCCCGGCTGCTCTTGCAGCCGGCAAGGTGGCAAAGACCGAGGCGGCGGAAGCAGGAGCTCTGCTCGGCATCGGAGTGACCGCCACGACGAGCGCCCCGGCGCCGAGAGCGGATGTCTCAGAAGACGACTACGACCCCGCGATCGACTTTGGCGACGGCGCTGCCACGAGCGACGAAGTTGCCGGGTCCGGCTCGATTACTGACGACGAGCAGCTCGCGGGACCAGCGCCCGCGCCGCCCTCAGCCAAGACACCTACCACGACGAGGAGCGCACCCATGTACGACGAGCTAAAGCCCTGGGAGGAGACGAACTCGGACGGTTCGCTCAACCTGAACAGCTATGCCTCGACCGCCGCGTTCGGGACGGTCGAGCTGGCGGTCGAGTCCCTGCACGCCGACGGCCAGAGGATCACGGCGCA